>CAJXVT010000038.1 GCA_913062575.1 uncultured Flavobacteriaceae bacterium
TCTTCAATAATAAATGAACCTTGAATAGGATTCTCATTTTTGGTTAAGCCTAATTCTTTATTGATGATTAACTGAATTGCCATTGCTCTACGCACAGATTCTTCTGTAGGTGTTGTAATTGCTTCATCGTATGCGTTTGTATGCAGTGAATTACAGTTGTCATTAATAGCGTATAATGCTTGAAGCGTTGTTCTAATATCATTAAAATCAATTTCTTGTGCATGTAAAGAACGACCAGAAGTTTGAATGTGATATTTCAACATTTGAGCTCTTGAATTTGCTCCGTATTTGTACTTCAGCGCTTTTGCCCAAATCTTACGAGCAACTCTACCAATTACTGAATATTCTGCATCAATTCCGTTTGAGAAAAAGAAAGATAAATTCGGTCCGAATTTATTGATGTCCATTCCTCTAGAAAGGTAATATTCTACATACGTAAATCCGTTAGATAGTGTAAGAGCAAGCTGTGTAATAGGATTGGCACCAGCTTCTGCAATATGATATCCAGAAATTGAAACTGAATAGAAATTACGAACTTGTTTATCGATGAAATACTCTTGTACATCTCCCATTAAGCGCAAGGCAAATTCTGTAGAAAAAATACAGGTGTTTTGTGCCTGGTCTTCTTTTAAAATATCTGCTTGAACCGTTCCTCTAACTTGATGTAATGTATCTGTTTTTATTTGTTGATATACTTCTTCAGGCAACACTTGATCTCCGGTTAAACCTAATAACATCAATCCTAAACCATCATTTCCTTCAGGTAATTGCCCCTGGTAAACAGGTCTTTCTAAACCTTTCGAATCGTAAATTGCTGCAAATTTTGCTTCAACTTGTTTTTCTAATTTGTTTTCTATAATGTATTTTTCACAATTCTGATCAATGGCAGCATTCATAAAGAATCCTAACAACATTGGTGCAGGACCGTTTATTGTTAAACTCACAGATGTTAATGCATGTGTAAGATCAAAACCAGAAAACAATTTTTTCGCATCACCTAAACAGCAAATAGAAACTCCTGCATTACCTATTTTTCCGTAAATATCTGGTCTAAGTTCAGGGTCATTTCCATATAAAGTAACAGAATCAAAAGCTGTAGAAAGGCGCTTTGCAGGCATTCCTAAGCTCACATAATGAAAACGTCTGTTGGTTCTTTCTGGTCCTCCTTCTCCAGCAAACATCCTTGTTGGGTCTTCACCAGTTCTTTTAAATGGATATAATCCAGAAGCGAAAGGGAATTCTCCAGGAACATTTTCTTGCAAGTTCCAACGTAATAAATCTCCCCAAGCTTGGTATTTTGGTAAGGCAACTTTAGGTACTTGAGTCTTAGATAATGATTCGCTATGTGTTTCTATGTTAATTTCTTTACCACGTACTTTAAAGGTGTAAATTGGGTTCTTATATTTCAGAACTTTTTGGTCCCAATTAAGAATGGTCTCCCAATTATGTGGGTCAAGATTTAGTTTTATTTTATCAAACTGAGCAACTAGAAGTTTTGTAAATGGGATTTCGTCATCCTTAACTAGTTTCAGGATCTCATCCTCATCAAGACCAGATTTATTAAAAAGAGATTTCTCACTTTCGTTCGAAATGACAGAAAGGATTGTTTGGTAAATACCGTATAATTTTTGAGCAACAAATACTTGACTGTCTACTTTTTGATCATATGCTCTATTGCTTTCAGAAATTTCTGATAAATAGCGAACTCTTCTTGGTGGAATCACATATATCTTTTCAGACATTTCTTTTGTGATTTCTATGTCTGATTTTAAATCAACCCCCGTTTTTTCTACTAACTTATCCATAATACGTTTGTACAACGTATTCATTCCTGGGTCATTAAATTGAGAGGCAATTGTACCAAAAACCGGCATGTCATCCATATGGATATCCCAGAGGTTGTTATTACGCATGTATTGTTTCTTTACATCACGAATGGCATCCAAAGCGCCTCTTTTGTCAAATTTATTGATAGCAACTAAATCAGCAAAATCAAGCATGTCAATTTTTTCTAACTGTGTTGCTGCTCCAAATTCTGGAGTCATTACATATAATGAAGTATCAGAATGTTCTATAATTTCGGTATCCGATTGTCCAATACCAGAAGTTTCTAAAATGATCAGATCAAATTCAGCTGCTTTTAATACTTGTACCGCTTCATTCACATATTTAGATAAGGCCAAATTAGATTGACGTGTTGCTAACGATCTCATATATACACGGTCATTATTAATGGCGTTCATACGAATACGATCACCTAATAATGCACCTCCAGTTTTTCTTTTTGATGGATCAACAGAAATCAGTCCAACTGTTTTTGCTGGGAAATCAACTAAAAATCGACGAACCAATTCGTCTACTAAACTCGATTTTCCTGAACCACCAGTTCCAGTAATTCCTAGAACAGGTGTTTTTGAGTTTTTATTTTTCTCGTGGATCTTCTCTAACGTTTCTTTAGCTACATCAGGGAAATTTTCAGCAGAAGAAATAATACGAGCTATACTTCCTATTTCCTTCTTTGCTAAATGATTTATTTCATCATTCAACACATCTCCAATTGCAAAATCAGATGTTTCTACCAAATCATTAATCATTCCTTGTAAACCAAGATCACGACCATCATCTGGAGAATAAATACGTGTAATTCCGTAGTCCATCAATTCTTTAATTTCATCTGGAAGAATTACACCACCGCCACCACCAAAAATTTTGACGTGAGTAGCACCTTTTTCTTGTAAAAGGTCGTACATGTATTTAAAGTATTCATTATGACCACCTTGATAAGAGGTAATCGCAATTGCATTTGCGTCTTCTTGTATTGCACAGTTTACTACTTCTTCTACACTTCTGTCATGACCTAAGTGAATCACTTCAACTCCTGTTGATTGTATGATTCTACGCATAATATTGATAGCGGCATCGTGGCCGTCAAATAGTGCAGCAGCAGTTACAATTCGTACTTTATGTTTGGGCTTGTAAGGTGTTATTTGTTCCATTCGTAATGAATCTTGTTTTTTGCGAGTGCAATTTACGGAATTCTTAAAAAAGATTCAGATTCTTTAGTTAGTTTTTAAATTTAATAAAGAAGGTGTTTTAAATGATGCTCTTTTAGGGTGTGTTTTTGACGTTTGTAAACATAGCTGTTAAATGATTTCTTTTCAAAAAATAAAATAAATTAAAAATAATAACACCTTTTTGTGGCGTTTTTTTATGTTAATTTTGTAAGATGTTTAAACCACGAGTTGAGTTAGAGCCAGATGATTTTTACTTAAATGAACAAGGCTATAAAGTGTTTACTGAGAAGTACCATTTAAAAAGAGGGCATTGTTGTAAAAGTGGATGCAAACATTGTCCGTATGGATATGATAAAAAATCAGACAGCTTTAAATAAAATTAAAGACCGTATGGTTTTTGTATGGGTGTATATTTTGTTTTTCAGAATAATTAAAAGGTAATTTGAAGCTCATTAATCTGTGTCTTAAATGCAAAAAAAATACTTTCTTTTATCTTTATTCTTAACGCTTTCAATTTCTTCACAAACAACTGTTCAAGATGACTTTGAGGGTTCTGGAACAATTTCAACCTGGACTGGAGATGACTGTGGTTTAGATACAAATTTCGCAAATGTGTTCCAGCAGGGGGTTAATACCTCAACAACCCTTTTAAAATATTCAGACACAGGAGGTCAATATGCCAATGTTAGGTTTGATGTACCTTCAAATTTTGACTTGTCTACCAATAGTGTGTTTTCATTTAAAATTTATGTTTCTTCTTCAGGAATAACAGGAAGCCAAGCAAATCAAGTGTCACTTAAGTTGCAGGATGGTAAGTCAGGTCAGCCTTGGGCAACTCAAAGTGAAATTATTAAAAGCATTGTGTTAGACCAATGGCAAGAAGTTACATTTGATTTTGCTAATGGTTCATATATCAATTTAGATCCAAACTCTGATGCTCCAACATCAAGAACCGATTTTAATAGAGTGTTAATTCAAGTAAATGGTGAAAATAATAATGATCAAGTTACAGCTTATGTTGATGATGTTTTGTATAATGGTACTGTAGGGGCTGCAAGTGCAATTTTTGACCAACTGATTTGGTCAGATGAGTTTGATACAGACGGAGCTATTGACACAGATAAGTGGTTTCATCAAACATTACTTCCAGATGGAGTAGGTTGGTTTAATGGTGAGATTCAGCACTATACCAATAGAACCGATAATTCTTTTGTAGATTCAGGAATTTTAAAAATCTTAGCCAAGAAAGAGTCTTTCTCAGATCAAGGGCAAATTAAACAGTATACATCTGCTAGATTAAACTCTAAGGTTGCATTTACTTATGGGAAAGTTGAAGTGAGAGCAAAATTACCTGCTGGAGTAGGTACTTGGCCTGCTATTTGGATGTTGGGACAAAATATTAATGAAAATGGAGGTTATTGGGATGCTACTCATGGTTCTGTAAATTGGCCAGGTTGTGGTGAAGTAGATGTTATGGAGCATTGGGGAAGCAATCAAAATTTTGTTCAAAGTGCGATGCACACTCCTTCAAGTTTTGGGGGGACAGTAAATTTAGGAGGGCAAACAGTTTCAACAGCGTCAACGGATTTTCATATTTATACTTTAGAATGGACTTCAGAGAAAATGGTTTTTAAAGTGGATGGTATAGAGCATTACACTTATAACCCAGTGACTAAAGATGCGAGTACTTGGCCATTTGATGCTCCACAATACTTATTGCTAAATATAGCAATTCAACCAGGTATAAGTGCAGGGTTTACAGAAAGTGCAATGGAAATAGATTATGTGAGAATCTATCAGCAGAGTACATTGTCTACCACAAGTTTTAATCAACCAGATTTAATTCATTTATACCCAAACCCAATAGAAGATAAATTGACAATTAAGGTTGATGCTAAACTAGTAGGTAAAGAGCTAAGGGTTTATTCTGTTTTAGGGAGAGAAGTGGACAGGTTTACTTTTAAAAAAGGGTATGCTACTTATGATTTTTCTACTTTAAAAAGAGGTGTTTATTTTATAAAGTTTGTAGTTGAAGGAAAAATGCATATGAAAAAAGTAGTGAAGATTTAATATTCTGTTGTAAATTTTTTATGGATATGCTAAAATATCAGATAGCTCTATTTTAGTAGTCTTTTTTCAACACTGATATACACGGAAGTATAAATTTTGTTTAGATTAATTCTTTGTGAATCAATTAATTATGGTATATTTATGAGTATATATGCCAACAAATGTCTCGATTAAATCAACTTTCACGATATAGAAAACACTTAGAAGAGCGTTATGATAGGTTGGTGGAAAGATCTAATGATTATAAATACATTGATGAGATTAAAAGTGATAGAGCTGCTTATAAAGCCATGAAGATTCTAGGAAAACTGAATAAAGTAAGTTACTTAAATAGAGAGTTTTCAAAGACGGTTTTGTAAAGCAATAAAATAATCAAAAGCATATCTCAATCTGCTTCCATACCAACTAAACATTTCGCCGTCAACAAGAAGTATTGTTGCGTTTGGAATAAACTCTTCCAATTCTAAAGCATGCTTTTCTGTAAAAGGATATGGCTCTGAGGATAAAAATATAAGATCAGGATTTCCTTCTAATTGCATCTTCTTGATTTCAACTTCTGGATATCGTTCTTTGTTTTTATAGATGTTATCAAAATTATTTAGTTCTAATAAATAATTTATAAAGGTGTTGTTAGCAGCAACCATCCAAGGATTTTTCCAAATAAAATAGGCTGCTTTTCTGGTTTCCTTATCTGCAATAAAGGATTTAAAACCTGTCCATTTAAAATTTATTTCTGCAATGATTTTTGATGCTTCTTTTTTACAAAAAAAGAATTCTCCATAGGTTTTTATTAAATCTATAGAATCTTGAATATCGTAGATTTCTGACACATGAGTTTTAGTAATTTGCTTGCATTGGTCAACTATTTCTTTAGAGTTTTCTTCTTTATTGCAAAGAATAATGTCTGGCTTCAGTCTTTTTATTTTTTCTAAGTTGATGTTTTTTGTACCCCCAACTATCATCTTGGTTTCTTTTAAATGATATGGGTGAATGCAAAACTTAGTAATGCCTACAATAGATGATTCTAAACCTAAATCATATAGCAATTCGGTTTGAGAAGGAACTAGCGAAATGATTTTTAATATTTTAGAAGTATTGTTTTGATTCAAATTACTGATTTAAAATTGCTTCCATTTCTTGTTGTAACTCTGTTGCTTTTTGGGCAGCAGCATTTGCAAAATTTTTATCATTTGAAGCATAGATAATCCCACGAGAAGAGTTGATTAATAAACCAATGTTTTCTGACATTCCATATTTGCAAACATCTTGTAAATTACCTCCTTGGGCACCTACACCCGGAACTAATAAAAAACTATCAGGAACTATTTTTCTGATTTCTTTAAAATACTCAGCTTTCGTAGCTCCAACAACATACATTAAGTTTTCTGAATTTTCCCAAGATTTAGAAGTCTCTAATACATGTTTGTATACTTCTTTTCCGTCTATCTTTTTAGTTTGAAAATCGAAAGCTCCCTGATTAGAGGTTAAAGCCAGCATAATTGTATGTTTATTTTCAAATGCTAAAAAAGGTTCAACAGAGTCTTTTCCCATATAAGGAGCAACTGTTACAGAATCAAAAGATAAATCTTCAAAAAAAGCCTTTGCATACATGCTAGATGTATTGCCAATATCGCCACGTTTTGCATCAGCAATTGTGAAAATTTCTGGGTATTTTTCGTTGATATACATAATTGTTTTCTCTAAAGATTCCCATCCTTTAAGACCATAAGCTTCATAAAAAGCAGTATTAGGTTTGTAAGAAACACATAAGTGATGTGTTGCATCTATAATTGCTTTGTTGAATTCAAAAATAGGATCTTCTTCTTTTAGTAAATGGGCAGGGATTTTTGTTAAATCTACATCTAATCCAATACATAAAAATGATTTTTTTAGATGAATCTGTTCAATAAGTTGTGTAGTTGTCATTCAATCAATAATATTGTTGCACAAAGGTACTTAAATTTGGTAGTTTATTTATAGTTGTTTTTATAGCTCATTAAATTTAAGTGGAGTAATTTGTAAGAAAATATGGGTTTCATTGACCTAGACAAAAATAAAAAAGACATGTTTAAAAGGTTTCTGTTAATTTTGGTTGTTTTTACTGCTTGTACATTTGAAGCACCTACAGAGTTTTCAGAAAAAGCGATGAAAGATACATTTCTAACTCTAGAGAATCAACCCATTGTTTTTAAGGAGATCTTAGATACGTATAAAGGAAAAAAAGTGCTGATAGATGTTTGGGCGTCTTGGTGTAAAGACTGTATTGTAACATTACCAGATCTAAAAGAATTACAAAAAGAATTTCCAGATGTAGTATATCTGTTTCTATCATTAGATAAATCAACTCACCGCTGGAAAAAGGGGATTAAAAGGTTTAATATTGTTGGAGAACATTACTATATGAAATCTGGTTGGGATGGTGATTTTGGAGAGTTTTTAAGCCTAAATTGGATTCCTAGATATATGGTTGTTAATGAAAACGGTTTCGTAGATTTATTTAAATCAACTAAGATTACCGATGCTAGAATAGTAAATGCCTTAAAAAAATAACTTATTTTTGTGGTTAGATTAATTGCTGTTTTTAAAAGGATTATTTTTGATAAAACAGATTCAAAATGTAGATAATGAGAAGTAAAATTATAGCGGGTAACTGGAAAATGAATATGAATAACAAGGAAACAAAAAACCTTGTTAAGGGAATTAAAAAGTCTATAAAAAGAGTGCAGTTAGATAATACAAGAGTGATAGTTGCACCAGCATATGTCAACTTAACTTCAGCTATTAAAAGAGCAAAAAAATCAAATTTAGAAGTGGTATCTCAAAATATGCACCAAGCAAAAAACGGTGCATTTACAGGTGAGATTTCTGCAGATATGCTAAAAGGTATTGGTGTAAAAACTGTTATTTTAGGGCATTCAGAAAGACGTTCTATCTTTGGTGAAACGGATGCCATTCTTGCAGAAAAAGTAAATTCAGCCTTAGAAAATGGGTTGGAAATTATTTTTTGTTTTGGAGAATTGTTAGAAGATAGAAAGTCAGAAAATCATTTTTCGGTAGTAGAAAGCCAATTGAAAAATGGATTATTTCACTTAGATTCTATGGCTTGGAATCAAATAGTATTAGCATACGAACCTGTTTGGGCTATTGGAACAGGAGAAACAGCTTCGCCAGAACAAGCACAAGAAATGCATGCCTTTATTAGAAAATTATTACAAGAAAAATACAACACAAGTGTGGCAGACAATACCTCAATATTATATGGAGGAAGTGTTAAGCCAGCAAATGCTGAAGAGATTTTCTCAAAGCAAGATGTAGATGGAGGATTAATTGGAGGAGCTTCTTTAAATGTTGCAGATTTCACGGCAATTATTAAAGCTATTTAATGGATAATATATATATAGAATATAATTTTACAGTAGTTCCAAATGAACCTGGAACAGAAATTCTAATCGCTGAACTTGGTTTTGCGGGTTTTGAGAGTTTTGTAGAAAATGAGAATGGAGTCATTGCTTATATTCAAAAAGAAGATTGGAATGCTGATATTTTAAATGATATTTCTGTTTTGAAATCAAAAGAATTCGACATTACATATTCAGAAAAAGAAATTGAACAAACCAATTGGAATAGTGAGTGGGAAAAGAATTTCGAACAAATTCAAGTGGATAATTTGGTGAGTATTAGAGCGCCTTTTCACAAAAACCCAAACCTGAAATATGATATTGTAATAGAGCCAAAAATGAGTTTTGGTACTGGTCATCATGAAACAACACATATGATGGTGCAACATTTAATCGATTTAGATTTAACCAATAAGAAAACTCTTGATATGGGTTGCGGAACGGGGATTTTAGCGATTTTTGCTGAAATGAAAGGAGCAAATCCTATTGACGGAATTGATATTGATAATTGGTGTTACTTGAATTCGATTGAAAATGCAGAAAGAAATAACTGTAAGAATATTACTTTTTTCGAAGGTACAGCAGAGTTGCTTACTACTCAGAAGTATGATGTATTTATTGCCAACATCAATAGAAATATCTTATTGAATGATATGGCTACCTATACAAAATGCATATTGGATAAGGGAGTGTTGCTATTAAGTGGGTTTTATAAAGAAGACATTCCTGTAATAGATGCTGAGGTTTCTAAGTATGGATTGTCATTGGTAAAAACTATAGAAAGAAATAATTGGGTATCTTTAAAATATATTAAAGGTTAATTGTATATTTATTTTTTATGATGAGCACAAAAGAAAAAATACAAGAAGAAGTTGATGTCCTTGAACAGGAGGTAAATCAGCATGAAATTGTTTTATTTAATGATGATGTAAATACATTTGATTTTGTAATGGATTCCTTGATGGATGTTTGCGAGCATTCGTTAGAACAAGCAGAGCAATGTACTATTTTAGTTCATTATAAAGGAAAGTGTACTGTGAAAACAGGAGAACTTAAAGAATTGACATCTCAATGTTCTAAATTATTATCTTTGGGCCTTTCGGCTGAATTAGTATAACATGACAAACGTATTTTTATATTATAATTTCTCTCCATTTGTAAAAGATGCATCAGGCGCTTTTTCTGGAAATGAAATCAGTTTTACTGAGTTAAATACAGAACACTTTTTAATTTTTGAAAAATCAAATGACACTTACAATTTATATGTGTCTAAATTCAATTCAAAAAAAGACATCGGTCTACAAAAACCAGTTATACTAGAGCTAGTGATAGAAAATTACGACAAGAGTATTCCAGAACATCGAGTAGCAATAAGAAGGTATATAGAATAAAAAAAGAATAATTTATAAAAAAAATGCGCACCAAATTGGTGCGCATTTTTTTTGTGATAGTAAGTTTTATCTTGTTTTATTTGTTTCTTTTCTCGGTAGTTTAGCATCTCTTTGAGCTGTGTTGTAAACAAAAGAAGCAACAATTACGGCCATTTGTTTTAAGTCCTCAATTACTAAACGCTCAAAAGTATCAGCATTTGTATGGTGTGTTCTTGAATTGTATTCTATAGGGTCTTGAATAAATTGAAATCCAGGAATCCCAACTCCATCAAAGGCTAAATGATCAGTTCCACCAGTATTATTAGTTGTAACAGTTGTGTTATCGATCATACTGCTAAAAGGCGTAAACCAACTTTTAAAAATCGGAACAACTTTTTTATTTCCTTGTGTATAAATTCCTCTTATTCTTCCTGTTCCATTATCGATATTAAAATATCCTGCCACTCTTTCATTCTCTTTGGTGAACTTTTTTGTTGCTGGATCTCCAAAATGATTTTTTACATAATTTCTAGATCCATGTAATCCTTGCTCTTCTCCATCCCATAGTGCAATTCTAATAGTACGTCTTGGTGTAACTCCAACTGCTTTTAAAATTCGTACTGCTTCCATCATAACAATAGAGCCAGCTGCATTATCAGTTGCGCCAGTTGCACCATGCCAAGAATCTAAATGTGCTCCTAACATAACAACTTCTGCTTTTAACTTTCTGTCTGTTCCAGGGATTTCTGCAACCACATTATATCCATTCAAACTATTTGAGTTGAAAGAAGTTTTTACTTCAGCTTCAACTTCAACTTCAACACCGTTTTCTATCAAGCGTGCCATAAGATTTGCATGTTCAGGTATCATTTCTAGTTCACTTATAGATTTAGGGGCATCTTTTAAATAGCCTCTTCCGCCACCAGTAAACAATGTTCCGTGTCGACCTCTTTTTCCAACAATATTTAAAGCAACTCCTTCTTTCATCAAAAAAGTATTAATTTTTTGAGTGAAAGCTCTTCTTTTTCTCCATGCTGCTATTCTTGCAGCTCTATCATTAGTATTTCCTGTTCTTCTTGCTCTAGGCTTAGCAGGAATTTCCATTTTATTTAATTGCTCATTTGTTTTGCGCAAAGCATCTGCTTTAAAAGTAGGGCCTTGATTTCCAAGTGCCTTTACAAGAACAATTGCGCCTTTTAATTTTCCTTTATAGTTCGCGAAATCTTCTTCAGATGTTATATCTACAATAATTACTTTCCCTTTTATTGGACCATTAGTTCCGTCAGACCAAGCTTTTGGAACCGCAGTAAAAGCCATATAATAGGGTTTTGTCATTGCTACATAATTCTTTTCAATTTCCCAGCCTTTTCCAAATTCTCCCCAAACCTCAGTGTTAGAATTTTTTAGTCCCCATTTAGAAAGTTGGTTTACTGCATAGGTTGCAGCTCTTTTATACCCTTGAGAATTTGTCAATCTAGAACCAGCTTTGTCAATCAATTCAAAAGCTATTTTTTCAACATGTGAATTGTTTAATCCTTCATTTTTTATTTTTTCAATGGTAGTTGCATCAAAGATTTCTTGACTAAAGGAAAGTGAGATAAAAAGTAATGCGGGTAAAATTAATAGTTTTCGAATCATGATCGCATGGTTTTAGTTAGTTGAAAATCAGTTTTTTGATAAATATAAAGAAAATCAACTACAAAAGATAAAATAGAGATTTGAAACTATTGTAAAAAGAAAAAGCTCATCAATTAAGATGAGCTTTTTTGTGACCTCGACTGGATTCAAACCAGTAACCTCTTGAGCCGTAATCAAGTGCGCTATTCAGTTGCGCCACGAGGCCGTTAAGCGGGTGCAAATATAAAGATGTTTTTTAAATTATAAAACCTATTCTGCTATTTCTTTTTTGAAATCCTCAATAATTGTAGTAGCTCTTTCTGTGTCAGATTTGTAGATAAATAATTCGACTGCATTCATGGGTGAACCAAAGCCGCCGAGCCTAGCAGATTCGTGATGATTTTTTATTAAACTAGCTATTTCTGCTTCATCTAATAAGAAGCTCAACCGGTTTACTAATATTGAGGTTCCTGTAAATACTTTAATATGTTCTTTTTCCATAATGTGTTTTTTTAGTTCAATGATTTTAAAGTAATGTATGCTCTCCATCCAATTATTGCCAACTGAATTTTTGAAGCTTTAGAGATGTCCAATTTCCTCTTTGTATAAGAAGGTAAAAGTGTTTTATTTGCTTTCGCAACTATTTTAAAAATACGTTTTTTCATTGTTATCAATATACAAAAATTAGGTGATAAAAGCAAGTACTAGGGGGTGTTGTTGTGTAGTCTTAAGTTTGTTTTTTTAACATTAGTAAGAATACTAACTATTCCGTTTATTTCCGCAATTTGAATATCGGGAATCGGAATGTTTTTTTGAATCCATTTGCTAGAGAATTCACTCTTTTTATTTCTTAGTTTAATATTGATGCTTATAATCTCTTTCTTTGAATTGTATTTTAAATTACTGTAATTAAAAGAAACACCTAGTCTTTCAAGATTATGTTTGATGGCTTTTAATTCTTTTTCTGTTGTTTTCTTTGTGATTAGCTCACTAAAACTATCAAATCGTTGTATTAGAAATTGTAATTTTTCTTGACAGTGAGCATTAGAAGTTTGAATTGTAAATGCAATACAGATAGCTAGTAAAAAGAAGAGTTGATATGGTTTTTTTCTAAACCGCATTAGATCGATGGTGTTGTGGTTATAAAAATAAAATATTAAAATGAATGAGAAGCATAATTAAATATTAAAATCTAATTTATCTATCTTCGCAAAAAACAATAATTAATGAATTTTTTATACATCATTTCTGGGCTTTTCTTATTGATTATTGGAGGAAACTGGCTCTTGAAAGCTGCTGTTGGGTTGTCTTTAAAGCTAAACATTCCAAAAATTGTTATTGGTATGACAGTAGTGTCATTTGCTACGTCTGCACCAGAATTAATTGTAAGTATAAGATCGGCTTTAGATGGTTTTCCTGATTTGGCTTTGGGAAATGTTATAGGTTCAAATATTGCAAATTTAGGATTGGTATTAGGAATTACAGTTGTCTTATCAAAAATTGATGTAGAGAAAAGTCTTTACAGAACAGATTGGCCAGTAATGATGGTGGCTTCTGGTTTGTTGTATTATTTTTTAGCTCAAGATGGAAAAATAGAGTTTTATGAAGGTGCTATTTTATTTTTATTTTTAATTATTTTCTTGGTGTATCTATTTCGCTTTCAAAAAAACATAGTGGTAGATGAAATTCCAGAAGATGAGGACCAGTTGTCAGCAGTCAAAATTGTGTTATTTGTAACAATAGGTGGAGTGGGTTTGTGGGCTGGTTCTGAATTATTAATAAAAGGAGCAGTTGCTTTAGCTACAGATTTTGGAGTAAGTGAACGTGTTATTGGAGTTACTGTTGTTTCTGTTGGAACAAGTATTCCAGAATTGGCAGCTTCAATTATTGCGGTTTTGAAAAAAGAGAAAGCGATTTCTTTGGGGAATTTAATTGGCTCTAATGTGTTTAATATTTTGGCAGTATTAGGAATTACTTCTATGATTACGCCAATAGAGCTAAAAGATATAGCATTATTGAATTACGATATATTTTGGATGCTAGGAATTTCGTTCTTGGTATTACCTTTGGTATTCTTTCCAAAAAAATTACGATTAGATTGGAGGCATGGTATTGTTCTATTGGTGTTATATGCCATATTTATAATTACAACATTAACATAATAAAAAAGCTCTCGAATTTCGAGAGCTTTTTTTTGTTGTGTTATTTGTGGAATTCTTTATAGAGCTTCGCAAACTGGTTTTACAGTTCGTATAATTCTTGATGCAATTTTATAAGGATCTCCGTTAGATGCGGGTCTTCTATCTTCTAAATATCCTTTCCAGCCGTTATCTACAGTAATAATAGGAATACGAATTGAAGCGCCTCTATCAGAAATACCATAACTAAAATCTGTAATAGACGCAGTTTCATGTAATCCTGTTAAGCGTTGATCATTATGAGCACCATAAATATCAATATGTTCTTTGGTTACGGGTCTAAAAGCCTCGCAGACTTTCATGAAAATTTCTTTAGAGCCACAGGTTCTTAAGATTTCGTTAGAGAAATTAGCATGCATTCCAGAGCCATTCCAATCTCCTTTTACAGGTTTTGGATGGTACTCAATATAATATCCATATCGTTCAGTTAGTCTATCTAATAAATATCTAGCAATCCAGATTTCATCTCCAGCCTTTTTTGCGCCTACTGCAAACAATTGAAATTCCCATTGTCCAGAAGCAACTTCTTGATTGATTCCTTCAAAATTCAATCCAGCTTCAATACATAAGTCAGCATGTTCTTCAACAAAATCTCTACCATGTGTATTTCTTCCTCCAACAGAACAGTAATACATTCCTTGTGGTCCGGGATATCCACCAACTGGGAATCCTAAAGGAAGTTGTGTTGCGTTATCCATAATAAAATATTCTTGCTCAAACCCGAACCAGAAATCATTATCATCATCATTAATAGTAGCACGTGCGTTAGATTCATGTGGTGTTCCATCAGAATTCATAACCTCTGTCATTACTAAGTATCCATTAACACGAGCAGGATCTTTAAAGATAGAGACAGGTTTTAAAATACAGTCAGAAGAACCTCCTGAAGCTTGTTTTGTAGAAGACCCGTCAAAAGACCAATTTTTTAACTCTTCTAAAGTTCCTTGAAAATCTTCATGCTCTTCAACTTTTGTTTTACTTCTAAGGTTTTGTGTTGGTTTGTAGCCATCTAACCAAATGTACTCTAACTTAATTTTACTCATGGTGTTGTTTTTTTTTGTTTGTGATATAGCAAAAATCTAAATACATTGCAAAAATATGTAAATTAAAAGATATGCCCCTAAAAAAATGGGGGTTAAAATTAAAAATGTTAATATTTTTATGTTATTGTTAATAAATCAAGGGGTCGTTATTGAATTAATAGTATTTTATACTTATTTTTGATAAAAAACAAAGAATATGTCTAGTGTACGTTTTAATGCATTAAAAGAAACAGTTAATAGGAAGCCAATTGAAATTTTTGAAACAGAAAGAAAGTCAGAGATTTTTGGTAGAAATGTGTTTAATGAGCATGCTATGCGTCAGTATATGACCAAAGAAGCTTATGAAAGTGTTATGAATGCAATTGAGTTTGGAACAAAAATAGACCGTAAGATAGCAAATCAAGTTGCTGCTGCAATGAAAGATTGGGCCTTATCAAAAAACGCAACACATTATACACATTGGTTTCAGCCGTTAACAGGAGCAACAGCAGAAAAACACGATGCTTTTTTCGAAACCTTAGGTAATGGTAGTGCAATGGAGAAATTTGGAGGTGGAGAATTGGTGCAACAAGAACCAGATGCTTCTAGTTTTCCGCATGGTGGAATTAGGAACACCTTTGAGGCTAGGGGATATACTGCTTGGGATCCAACATCGCCCGCATTTATTTATGGAACAACACTTTGTATTCCTACTATTTTTGTTGCATATACTGGAGAAGCCTTAGATAATAAAGCACCTTTATTAAGAGCTTTGCAAGCGGTAGATCATGCGGCAACTGCTGTGTGTAAGTATTTTGATAAAAATGTTTCAAAAGTAAATGCATCACTAGGTTGGGAACAAGAGTATTTTTTAATTGATTCTGCATTGGCAATTTCTAGACCAGATATATATTTAACAGGAAGGACGCTGTTAGGGCATTCTCCAGCGAAAGGGCAACAGTTAGATGATCATTATTTTGGTTCTATTCCAAATAGAGCAATGAGTTATATGAGAGATTTAGAGCAAGAATCTATGTTGTTGGGAATCCCTGTAAAAACCCGTCATAATGAGGTCGCTCCAAATCAGTATGAGTTAGCTCCAATTTATGAAGAAGCAAATTTAGCGGTAGATCACAACTCCTTATTAATGGATGTGATGGAAAAATTGGCAGGAAAACACGGATTTAGAGTGTTGTTTCATGAAAAGCCATTTGCGGGAATTAATGGTTCTGGAAAACATAACAACTGGTCATTAGCTACAAATACTGGAGTAAACTTATTAAGTCCAGGGAAAACACCTATGAAGAATTTACAATTCTTAACATTTTTTGTGAATACAATCAAGGCAGTTCATGATTATGAAGAGCTAATTAGAGCCTCTGTAGCAAGTGCAAGTAATGACCATCGATTAGGAGCTAATGAAGCGCCGCCAGCAATTATTTCTATATTTATTGGTTCGCAATTATCAGCAGTATTAGATGAGTTAGAAAATGTAACCAAAGGGAAGTTGTCTCCTCAAGAAAAAACAGATTTAAAATTAAATATAGTAGGTAAAATACCAGAGATTTTACTAGATAATACAGATAGAAACAGAACTTCACCTTTTGCTTTTACGGGGAATAAATTTGAGTTTAGAGCTGTTGGTTCTTGGGCAAATTGCGCTGGACCAATGACAACTTTAAATACAATTATAGCAAAGCAATTAAAAGATTTTAAAATAGAAGTAGATGAATTAATTGCTTCTAAAAGCTTGAAAAAGGATGAAGCTATTTTTAATGTATTACGAGAATACATCAAAGCATCAAAGAAAATTCGTTTTGAAGGAAATGGCTATGGAGTTGAGTGGGAAAAAGAAGCAGACAAAAGAGGATTGAGTAATAATAAGACAACTCCAGAGGCTTTAAAAGCGAAGGTTTCTAAAAAATCAATTGCGCTTTTTGAAGAAATGAATGTGATGAGTAGGGTTGAGATTGAAGCAAGACATGAAATTAAATTAGAAGAATACATGCTCCGTATTCAAATTGAAGGAAGAGTATTGGGTGATATTGCAAGAAATCATGTAATTCCGACTGCTGTGAAATATCAAAATACATTGATAGAAAATGTAAGTGGATTGAAAAATATCTTTGGTGATGAGTTTAAGAAACTTGGTAAAGAGCAAATCGATTTAATTAAAAAAATATCTTCTCACATTGAAGGCATCAATTCTAAAGTAGAAGAAATGACTGACCAACGTAGAAAAGCTAACAAATTAAAAGGGCAGGAATCTGCGGATGCGTATTGTAATAAGGTAAAACCTTATTTTGATGAAATCCGTTACCACTGTGATAAATTAGAAATGATGGTCGATGATGAATTGTGGCCATTGGCAAAATATAGAGAGTTGTTGTTTACACGTTAATAAAATATCAATCCCACTTTTGTGGGATTTTTTATCATGAAAATTGAAAAACTAACAGAAAATCATTGGCAAGAAGTAGCAAAAATATATCAAGATGGAATTGATACGAAAGATGCGACTTTCAGAACTCAAGTTCCTGATTGGAAAGAATGGAATGAAACCCATCATCAACATTCAAGGTTTGTCCTATTAGAAAATGAAATAGTTTTAGGTTGGTGCGCAATTAGTCCAGTCTCAAAAAGAGATGCCTATAAAGGAGTAGCAGAAGTGAGTGTGTATGTTTCTTTAAATTCATTAGGAAAAGGAATTGGAAATATGTTGCTAGAGATAATGATAACAGCATCCGAAGAGAATGGAATTTGGACCTTGTATTCTAGTCTGTTTCCAGAAAATGAAGGCAGTGTAAAATTACACGTGAAGAATGGTTTTCGGAAAATAGGAATTAGGGAAAAAATCGCACAACAAAACGGAATTTGGAGAGATACAGTTCTGTTTGAACGACGAAGTAAAAAGTATCAATAACTTTGAATGTTTGCTGTTTTTAAAGTAATTTCGCAGCAACAAAACAACAACACAACAACATGAATCAAGAAGTTTCGAAACGATATGCCCAACGTGGCGTTTCTGCATCTAAAGAAGATGTTCACAATGCGATTAAGAACATAGACAAAGGATTATTTCCAAAAGCTTTCTGTAAAATTGTTCCAGATTACTTAACAAATGATGATGATTATTGTTTAATCATGCATGCAGATGGAGCAGGGACAAAATCTTCTTTGGCATATATGTATTGGAAAGAAACAGGAGATATTTCTGTTTGGAAAGGAATTGCTCAAGATGCATTAATCATGAATATTGATGACTTATTGTGTGTTGGTGCTACAGATAATATCATGTTATCATCTACAATTGGACGTAATAAAAGTAAAATTCCAGGTGAAGTATTATCGGCAATTATCAACGGAACTGAAGAGTTGATAGAAGATCTTAAAGGTTTTGGAGTAACAATTCATTCTACTGGAGGTGAAACTGCTGATGTTGGTGATTTGGTAAGAACGATTATTGTTGATTCTACTGTTACGGCTCGTATGAAACGTACAGATGTTGTAGATAATGCAAATATAAAAGCTGGTGATGTAATTGTTGGATTGGAATCTTTCGGTCAAGCCTCTTATGAAACTGAGTACAATGGCGGAATGGGATCTAACGGATTAACGTCTGCAAGACACGATGTTTTTGATAATTACTTAGCTAAAAAATACCCAGAAAGTTTTGATGCTGCAGTTCCTGCAGACTTAGTGTATTCTGGAAAAGCAAAGTTAACAGATGCAGTTGAAAATTCTCCAATTGATGCAGGTAAATTAGTATTGTCTCCGACAAGAACCTATGCCCCAATTATCAAAGAAATTTTATCAAAATTCAAATCTGATACCATTCACGGTATGATTCATTGCTCTGGTGGTGCACAAACAAAAATTTTACATTTTGTAGATGAATTACATATTGTAAAAGATAATATGTTTCCAATTCCTCCTTTGTTTAAATTGATACAAGAACAATCTAAAACAGATTGGAAAGAAATGTATCAAGTATTTAATTGTGGACATAGAATGGAAATTTATGTTTCTCCAGAAGTTGCAGAAGATATTGTTGCAATTTCTAAATCGTACAATGTAGATGCTCAGATTGTTGGTAGAGTAGAGGCTTCTGAAACGAAGAAATTAACGATTACTAGTGAGTTTGGAACTTTTGAATATTAGTAGAAAATAATATATAAATAAAAAAAGCCTCAGAAAATTCTGAGGCTTTTTTATTATTAATCACAAACATCTGATAGTAACTTCACTTTTTCTAGCATTTCCCAAGTTTTAAGATTAAAGTCTTTTGGTGAAAATTTAAATAGTAGCACTGTTCTTTTCTTTTTTTTACAATGATGACTTTCTATTTTTACATTCAACGTAATTCGTTTATTTGTTGCGAAACGATCAAATATTTTTACTTTTCCTTTAAAGTAAGTAGTTGATTTTTTTATATTCGTTTTAGTGACGGTTGCAGAAGTGTATCGTTTGTTTTTTCTGTTATCCATATCAACGTTGTTTAAACTATTAAAGTATTTTACTAGATCTAGTGCCAGCTCTTTTTCTAGAATTTCTCTATTTACATTGATGTCCCAAGCATAGATGTATGACCAAAAGTTTTTGTGCTCTGGTTGTATCCAGCCTTTTGGAGGGAATCTTACTTCTCCAACACCTTTGTAGTTCATGTTTCTTGCAGGAAAACGAAGCACTTCTTGTCCCCAAGTGGAATCAAGTTGTATTAAATTAAATTCATTTCTTTGTCCGAATGAAAATATTGAAGAAAGGAGCAGCGTAAAAAGGACTATTGATTTTTTCATCAGATTATAAATTTAAAGTGACTTCAAAACCAATTGCATCAGAAATGGCACTGTTTTTAATTTTGCTTTTATAATTAACGTTCCATTCTCTTCTATCAATTTTAAATTTTGCTCTTAAACTTTTTTCTTGATAATTAGGTGTTGCGTTAAACCGAATAGGTTTTGTGATGCCTTTAATTGTAAGATTGGCATGAATCCTCATAGACTTGTCTTCGAAATATTCAACAGAAGTAAATACTATTATTGCCAATGGGTACTTTTTAACATCAAAAAAATCAGAATCTTTTAAATGCATAACTAAACTTTCATTTCCTTTCTTGGTTTTTATATCTGTATTAGTAATAGAATTCATGTCTATAATAAATTCTCCACCAGTAAGTGCATCTTTGGTTTTAATAAAATAACCTTCTTTGAACTGGATGAACCCATCATGCCCACCAAAATGGAATGTAAGTTCGCCATTCCATTTTATGGAACTTTTTGACGTGTTGATGTGTAGTTTTTCTTGTGCATTACTTATTGTAGATAAACATGCAATACAGATAATGGTAATAATAATTTTTCTCATGATGATTTTTTATTTTTGAGTAAAACTATATTGAGATGCGTTTAAAAGTGTCAAAAAAATGTAAAAGAACTGTCAACAGATGTAAAATGTCATGAAAATGTATGTTATTAGCAGCTATTATGAGCAAAAGAAAGATTCTTATTTATGTTACTTTAACCGGACTACTTTTTTTTAGTTGGATTTTTTCTGATTCAAACAAGAATAACGAAGACTTTTCTGAAAGAGTTAAAGTCTCTTTAAGAGAAGTTGGGCATCAATTATTGCTTACCAATAAAGATTCTACATCATTGGTGTTACCGATTATTGAAATGAATCCGTATCAATATAAACTTTCGTTTCAGCATAAACTTTCGTTTGAGCCGAGTGCATTAGTTACTATTGTCAAGAATAGCCTTGAAAAAGCAGCGCTTCCAAATCGTTATCGAGTTGAAGTAATTCAATGTTCTGATGGAGAAGTAGGATATAGCTATCAAATGAGTGTGGAAAAAGAGGATACAATTATTCCTTGCTCTGAGCGGTTTTTACCAAGTAGTTGCTATTATATAGAATTGAAGTTCACAAACACGTTGTCAACTTTTTTCAGCAAACAATTACTTTTAGTTGGATTGTTAGTTCTTTTAATTGTTTTTTTATTGGATGCTAAATCCTCAAAAAGAAAGAAAGTAGAGAAATCAAAAGAGAACAATATTCAATCTACTCAAATAGGTGTTTTTCAATTTTATCCAGAGCAAAATAAATTAGTAAAACAAGCTACTGAAATTAGTCTTTCTAGAAAGGAATGTGAGTTGCTAGCAATTTTTGTTGCAAACCCAAATCAAATTATCAAGAGAGATGAGCTAACTAAAAAAGTCTGGGAAGACAAAGGTGTTTTTGTTGGTAGAAGTTTAGATACTTATATTTCTAAATTGCGTAAAAAATTAAAAGAAGATTCTTCAATTAAGTTTACCAATATCCACGGGGTTGGTTATAAGTTGGAGTTGAATCAAAACAAGGCATAAAAAAAACTCACTAGTAACTAGTGAGTTTATATTTGAAAACTTAATTTTTCTTTTTTCGTTTAGTAGAACCTTTTTTTCTAGGATAATATTCCCAGAAAATATCTATGATTTGCCATTTTCCATCAGTATTAACTAGCGTCACATATTCCAGCCATTTCATATTTGGGTAACCTGTAGTTAATTTTGCTCTTGCAGTTTTATTAAAGATGACAATGTCTTCTACTTTATTTTGTTGTTTAGAAACCGGAAAAGCCTTTTTCTTTCCCATTATTTCTTTTAATTTATTTGCTGGTAAATCCTCATTGATTTTTCCATTCGGGTTCAAGCCGCGTTTAGAAAGTCTTGGATGCAAAACAGCATTCATTGCCTCAAAGTTATTTTCAAAGAAATTTTCGATATAAGTCAATACTGCTTTTTCTACTGCTTTCTCTTTTTGTTGTGCTTGTAAATTTGTTGCAGAAACAAGAGCAACAAATAGAATTAAGATAATTTTCTTCATGAAGTATGATTTAGTACATGTAATACTACTGATTTTTTTTGTGAAAAATCATAATTCTATGTTAACGTGTGTTAACTACTGCTTTTTAAAAACAAAATCAATTCCGAATTCTGCATTTGAAACATGTGCTTTCAATTGCTTGTTTTCCAGCCAATATTTTATTTTTGTAGGGAAATCATGTGTCGGGTTTTCGGCAACAAAAGAAGTGTCGGTTTGAGAAGTGAACTTAAAAAGAGAGGGAGTTTCATTTACACCTTCAACCTTTAAAGTCAGCGTATCATTAATAGAAACAATACTCAGTATTTCTTTAAAAACAGTATCGTTATTTTGAAGTGTAATTCCTAAGCCAGTAAAGTCTTTATTCCAAACCTCATAGGTTTTCTTTCCTATTGTATCATCCAATCGTTCCCAATTACCAACAAGAAAATTTGGTTTTTGAGTTTTGTTTTCAGTTTTACAAGAGGAGATCAAGATAATTGTTAGTAGTACTATAATTTTTTTCATAATGTGTTTATGTATTTATGATGAATTAACTCATCAGGTGATTTTATGATTCTGCTCCAGCCATCTTTTAGTACATAGGTGTCATCAGAAACATCTAAAATATGGTTGTATAAATGATCGGTAATAATAATGATTTTGTTTTTCTTCTCGATCTTTATTAATTTTTTTAATTTTTGAATGTACAACGGAGCTAAATGAGAAAATGGTTCATCTAACAATATGATTTTTGCATTAGATTTTAGAATAATATAGGTTTCTATCAATCTCCTTTCTCCTCCAGAAAACTTAGAGAAACGAACATTTTCTTGGCCTGTAAAGTTTGGGAAATCAATAAGGAAATCACTCAGAGAAGATTCAAAATAATTAAAAGCATTTTCTAAAGACAGTTTTTCAGGAATAATATGAAATTGAGGAAGATATTTTATAAACCTTTTTTTATATAAAGGAGTTAAAACAGGTTTACTATCTATTCTTATAAGTTTATTATGTGGTTTTAATTCACCAAAAAGTATTCTTAATAAAGAAGTTTTTCCAGAACCATTGCTTCCTAAAATACCTGTTACTTTTCCTTTTTCGGCTTTAAAATAGATTGCTTTTAAAACTGCTACTATGCCATAGTTTAACTCTACATTATCAATTTCTAAGGAATTCATTTAATAAGGGCATTTGTGCAAACTATTAAAGTTAAATTGATAAAGAAAATGAATGCATAAAGTTTCAGTTCTGTTAGCCCTAAATTATAATAGAAATACAAGGACTCTTTTTTTTTATCATTAATTAAACGTTGATAAAACCAAATTAAAATGGTTGTTGTTAGCAATGCTAATACTGCTAATTGTATCACCTTAAACTTTAATAAAGTAAATAGGGCAAGAGCTAATGGAGGAAGAAATTTTGTCTTGTAAAATAGAAAGTAAATCTTTAGGTTTTTCATAGCCACCAATAAGTTTTATCCAAATATAGTTAAATGAATTTTAAAAATAATTCCGATAAAAAATTGTAAATTCGCATTCCAAGAAAAGACAAGAAGATGTTAGATAAATTACAAATTGTTAAGCAACGTTATGATGAGGTTTCAGATTTAATTATCCAGCCAGATATCATTATGGACCAAAAACGATATGCTGTTTTAAGTAAAGAGTATAAAGATTTGGGTTCTGTTGTTGAAAAAACCAAAGAATACGAATCTTTATTAAATACCATTGAAGAAGCAAAAGAAATTATTGCTGATGGTTCTGATAAAGAAATGGTAGAAATGGCAAAAATGGAAATGAATGAGTCTAACGCTCGTATCCCTGTAATTGAAGAAGAAATCAAATTCTTGTTGATTCCTAAAGATCCAGAAGATTCTAAAAATGCTGTAATGGAATTACGTGCCGGAACAGGTGGTGATGAAGCGAGTATTTTTGCAGGTGATTTGTTTAGAATGTATTCTAAATATTGTTCTGATAAAGGATGGAGAGTTTCTACAGTAGATTTTTCTGAAGGAACTAATGGTGGATTTAAAGAAATTCAGTTTGAAGTTACTGGTAACGATGTGTATGGAACATTGAAGTTTGAAGCTGGTGTACATCGTGTGCAACGTGTTCCTCAAACCGAAACCCAAGGAAGAGTGCATACATCTGCAGCAACTGTAATGGTGTTTCCAGAAGCAGAAGAATTTGATGTAGTCATAAACCCAAAAGAAGTGCGTATCGATTTTTTCTGTTCTTCAGGTCCAGGAGGACAATCGGTAAATACAACATATTCGGCAGTGCGTTTAACGCATATTCCAACCGGATTGGTTGCTCAATGTCAAGATCAGAAGTCGCAACATAAAAACAAAGAGAAGGCATTTAAAGTTTTGCGTTCTCGTTTGTATGATATGGAGTTGGCAAAAAAGCAAGCAGAAGATGCTATAAAACGTGGTTCTATGGTTACAAGTGGAGATAGATCTGCTAAGATTAGAACCTATAATTATCCGCAAGGACGTGTTACAGATCATAGAATTGGCTTAACATTATATGATTTGTCTAATATTATAAATGGAGACATTCATAAAATAATAGATCAATTAAAACTTGCTGAGAATACAGAGAAATTAAAAGATTTAGGGGACGGGTTTTAAAAACTAGTTTCTTAGATGTAAAAAATGAAAGCACCCAATTGGGTGCTTTTTCATTTTCATGATTAATGAAAATCTCTTTTTCAAAATACTTAAAAAAACGGTTAAAATCTAGGGGGAAGTTTTAACCGCTTTTAGTTAACAAATAATTGGGGGAATTTATTTGTTTATAACAATGAATAACTGTTTAACTCTTTGTAAGAGTATACATCAAATTTAAGGTAGATATACCTACTGTGCAATACCCATTTATGGGGTATTTTTTCTCACCATTTATGGTGGTATTACACTCACCATTTATGGTGAGTTAAGAAAAAAAACGGATGTTTAGTGAGAAGAAAAAGCGATTAAAATCTAGGAGAAAGTTTTAATCGCTTTAAGTTAATAA
This sequence comes from uncultured Flavobacteriaceae bacterium, assembly GCA_913062575.1. Taxonomy (GTDB): domain Bacteria; phylum Bacteroidota; class Bacteroidia; order Flavobacteriales; family Flavobacteriaceae; genus Polaribacter. The sequence goes on from CAJXVT010000038.1 coordinate 24,547, forward strand.
TTAATTTATGTCAGTTGAACAACGACGTGTTCATTGTAATGGTGTACATCAAATATATAGTGGTTTTACAGACTATACAATACCCATTTATGGTTAGTTGGTTCTGTTTTTAATGATTTCATCTTGAAGTTCTCTACGGATTTTTTGCTCTCTTTCAATCGATTTCTTTCTAAATAAGTCGAATTCATTTTCTATGTCTTCTAAGTTAGATTTTGCTTCAGTAGTAGTTACGTTACTGCTTCTAAACTTATAAATAAAAATAGCCAGAGCTACTATTAAAAGTAAAATGAAACTAAACAGAATTAAAGAATAGGTCTTTTTTGCGAATTGTATACCAAATATAGAAATTGAACTTTCATTGTTTACAGCTGTAGCAAGTTCTGTGTTTAAATTTTTATTGTCTTTCTCTAATGTATCAATAGTAGATTTTTGAGAATCAATTAACGTGTTTTTACCTTGTATTTGAGAGTTTGTTTTTTTTAGACTATCTAAAACATTGTTATGCAAAACACCATATGCTTTTTTTGCTACAACTTTGTATTCTTGATAATTATTAGAGTTTTTATAGAGGGTTCTAAATTGGTAGTCAATTGTTTTTTCTTGTACAGTTGTTTCCTGAGAATAAGTAGTAACAGTAAAAAATACTGACAATAAAAAGATGATGGTTGATTTCATGGTTTCTTGTGGTTTTTATAGCGAATTTTAAAATGTAAAATTAACAAAAAAACCCAAACAAACGTTTGGGTTTTATATATAAGCAAGGATTATTATATTATTTTACTTTCTCTACAATTGCCTTAAAAGCTTCTGGATTGTTCATCGCTAAATCAGCTAAAACCTTACGGTTT
>CAJXVT010000039.1 GCA_913062575.1 uncultured Flavobacteriaceae bacterium
CGAATCGCATCATATAACATGTTTAAAGATTCATCTTCAAAAACATTATTTTCTGCACCTATTTCTTTCTGTTCAAAATCTGAAGCAACATTCTGACGATTGTTCTTCTTCTTTTTAATTAAGGTTAGGCAGCAATTCAACGCCAAACGATACACCCAAGTAGACCATTTAGATTCTTCTCTAAAACGGTCTTTACTTTTCCAAATTTGCAAGCACACTTCTTGGTAATAATCTTCAAAATCTTCTTGCGTGTCTGTATAGGCACGACAGATTTTAATAATTATTCCGGAATGTGGTAAAATTGAAGTTGTGTAAAAATCGTTACTCAATATCTATTATATAGGTTAGTGGTTCAAGATAAAGAATATTACACTCTCTGCAAAAAAAAGTTTTTTTATGCGCAACCGCATCCTGTATCGCAACTTTTTTTAGTTTTTTTCGACTTAAAAAAGAATTTTCTCACCAAAAAGCCAATTGAAAGTAATAGGATGATATAAACGGTGATTTCTTGCATTAGCTAAAAATAATAAAGGTTATAAATGATGCTAGATATGCCAAAGCTCCCATACCAAATAACTGAATCATTGGCCATTTCCAACTTTTAGTTTCTCGCTTTACAATTGCTAAAGTCCCCATACATTGCATGGCAAACGCATAAAAGATCAACAAAGACATTCCTACGGGAAGGTTGAACATCTTTTCTCCAGTATCTGGATTAATCTCTGCTCGCATTCTTTCTTTAATAGTACTGGTGTTTTCATCATCACTTTCTACACTATAAATAGTTGCCAAAGTACCTACAAACACCTCTCTTGCAGCAAAAGAACTAATTAAGGCAATTCCTATTTTCCAATCATACCCTAACGGTTTAATTGCTGGCTCTATAGATTTACCCATAATACCAATATACGAATTTTCTAATTTAGCTGCAGCTATTTTTTGCTGAACCTCACCTGATGATAAGTTTTTATAGGCAACGTTCTCTGTAATATTTTGCTCTACATCTTTATAAGATTGAGGTCCGTTTGATGCTAAAAACCACAATACAACAGATATTGCTAAAATAATTTTCCCTGCTCCTAATACAAATGCTTTTGTTTTTTCCAACACATCAAAAACAACATTCTTAAGTGAAGGCAGTTTATAATTTGGCATTTCTGCAACAAAAAATGAAGTGCTTTTTACCTTAAGTGTTTTATGTAAAAGAAAGGCAGAAATCATTGCCGTTGCAAAACCTAAAGCATATAAACTTAACAACGTAAACCCTTGTAAGCTGAAAATCCCTAAGAGCTTTTTCTCTGGTATTACCAATGAAATTAAAATGGCATAGACGGGTAATCTTGCAGAACAGGTTGTAAATGGCGTAACTAAAATAGTAATTAAGCGTTCTTTCCATCCAGAAATTGTTCTTGTTGCCATTACTGCCGGAATTGCACATGCAGTACCAGAAATTAACGGAATTACACTTTTTCCGCTCATTCCATAACGACGCATAATTTTATCCATTAAAAAAACCACACGACTCATATAGCCTGTTTCTTCTAAGATTGAAACAAACAAAAATAAGATGGCTATTTGGGGAATAAAAATTACGACTCCTCCAATTCCAGGAATAATTCCATCTGTGATTAAGTCTGTTAAAACTCCAGGAGCCATATTTATTTTTATAAACTCACTAAAATTCGCAAAGGTTGCATCGATAAAATCCATTGGTGCAGTAGACCAATCAAAAATTGATTGAAAAATCAATAATAAAATTCCGAAGAAAATTACATACCCAAATATTTTGTGTGTAAAAACCCTGTCGAGTTTACTTCTTAGATCTTTTGCTTTAGAGTGATCTACAATATAAGTTCTTTTAAGAATGTCGTTTATCTGCTTGTATCTATGTATGGTTTCTTTGTGCTGATATCTTTTTACTTTAGAAACATCTTGTGTAAACTCTAACAATCTCTTTTTTTCTTCTTCAGATATCGTAGCGGGAAAATTATTTTGAGTAATCATTAACCATAATTCATACAATGTATGATTAGAACTAACTTCTTTTAATTTTTCGAAATAGTCTTCATCAATTTTATGATTGATAGAGCACAATGGCTGAGTAATTGATGCTTCTGCACAATTTTCTATTGCTTTTTTGACAGCATCAATGCCAATATTTTTACGTGCACTAATTAAAACAATATCTGTTTGTAGTTCTTTTTGTAGTGTTTCTACATCTAAAGAAATTCCTTTTCTATCTATTTGATCCGCCATGTTTATGGCTAGAATTATTGGGATTTCTAAATCTTTTACTTGAGAAAACAGAAATAAATTTCGTTTTAAATTTTCTACATCTGCAACGACAACAATAATATCTGGAAAATCTTTATCTCCTGTATTCAATAATGATTTTAGAACAATACTTTCATCTACTGATGTAGGATTGATACTGTAAGTACCCGGTAAATCTGTAATTATCGCTGTTTTAGTTGCTGATAACTTACAGCTACCTTGCTTTTTATCTACGGTAACTCCTGGATAATTTCCAACCTTTTGAGTTAATCCTGTTAGTTGATTGAATAGTGATGTTTTTCCTGTATTCGGATTACCAATTAAAGCTACTTTTACTGGTTTTGGGTTTTCCATTTTTAGCTTTTGATAATTTTTATTTGTGCAGCCATTTCTTTTCTTATCGCTAAATGACTTCCATTTACACAGATATATAAAGGATCTTTTAAAGGCGCAACTTGTAACAGCTCCACCTCAACACCTGGCAAGCACCCCATTTCTAATAATTTTAGAGGAATTACATCCAAAGATTCTTCAGAAATAATACCGGTTTCTCCTTTAAGTAAAGTTGCAATTGTATTCAAGAATCCTTGTTTTAAGAGGACAAAGATATGAATTTAGAATGATTCTAAAGAAGTTATTCTCTACTATATTCTTCTTTTAACAAAGCGATATCTGCAATGATTTTTATCATGTTTTCTTTTTCTGTTCCATCGTAATACCCGCGAATTCTTCTCTCTTTGTCAACAAGTACAAATTGTTCTGTATGGATAAAATCATTTTCACCTCCATCTCCTTCATCCAATACTGCAAAATAGCTTTTTCGTGCTAATTCATAAATATGCTTTTTTGCGCCTGTAGTTACATTCCATTTACCGTAAATAATTCCTTTAGCATCAGCATAAGCTTTTAAAACAGGTACACTATCCATTACAGGGGTTACAGAGTGTGAAAGAAACATAACCTCATCATCTTGTTTATAATAGGCTTGTAATTCACTCATATTATTAGCCATAGGAATACAAATAGTTGTACAACTAGCAAAAAAGAAATCAGCTACATAAATTTTACCCTCGTAGTTTTTATTTGTGATGGTTTCTCCATTTTGGTTGACCAAACTAAAATCTGCTATGGTATGATTTTTTTGAATATGCTTCATTGATGGATCTACCAACTTAGGGTTTACGTCTGATGGACTGTAAACTGGCAATACTTTATCAACAGATAATAATTGATAAAACACCACTAATGTTATCACAGAAAACACAATTGAAAAAATAATTATTGGTAACGATTTTTTATACGATTTAGCTCCCATTTTCACGAATTAAGAGCCACAAAATTACGGCATAAAAACTGTAAAATAAAGGGAAACAGTAGAATTAGAAATAAATCTTTGTTAAAAAACCTATTAGAAAGCTTTTCTTAGTTTTACAAGTATTAATAAAATGGTACATTTGTCCGATTTAAAAAGATAAAAATACTAAATGGAAATATTAATAAAAGCATCTCAATTTATTTTAAGCCTATCATTATTGATTGTTTTACATGAATTGGGTCACTTTATACCTGCCAAATTATTTAAAACAAGAGTTGAAAAATTCTACTTATTTTTCGATTATAAATTCTCATTAGTTAAAAAGAAAGTTGGAGAAACTGTCTATGGAATCGGTTGGATTCCTTTAGGTGGATATGTAAAAATATCTGGAATGATTGATGAGAGTATGGACACAGAGCAAATGGCTTTGCCTCCACAGCCTTGGGAATTTAGATCAAAACCAGCTTGGCAACGTTTAATAATTATGTTGGGTGGAGTTATCGTAAACTTTGTATTAGGTATTTTCATTTACATTATGCTAATGTATGCATATGGTGAAAACTTTTTACCAAATCAAAATGTCAATGATAATGGTGGTATTTGGGTACAAGACTCGTTAGCTGTTACTTTAGGGTTACAAACGGGAGATAAAGTATTAACTATTGATGGTAGTGAAGTTCGTAAGTTTCAAAATTTACCTATTGAATTTATTAACGGAAACAAGTATACCATTGAAAGAAATGGAGCCGTAATTAAAAAAGATATTCCGATTGATTTTATTTCAAAGTTAATTGAAAGAGGAAAGAATGAAGGTCCTTTTTTAGTGCCAAGATATCCATTTGCCGTTGGTAAAATCTTGGAAGATTCACCAAATTCTAATGGAGAATTGAAAGTAAAAGACATTATAGTTGGAATTAATGGTACACCAATTACGTATTATGACGAAGCAAAAAGTGTTTTAGCAAACTATAAAAATCAAGATATTTCATTAAAAGTAAAAAGAGGAAATGAAACCTTAGATGTTCCTGTAAAAATTACTGATAAAGGAACTATTGGAGTTCAATTTGCAGGCTTGTCTTTTGCTGATTTAGAAAAGCTAGGGTATTACGAATTAGAAAATAACGAGTATACTTTTGCAGAAGCAATTCCTGCAGGTTTAAGCAAGTCTTGGAGCACATTAACAGGATATGTAAAACAATTAAAGAAAATTTTTAACCCAAGCACAGGAGCTTATAAAGGGTTGGGTGGATTTATTTCTATTGGAAGTATTTTTCCATCTGAATGGAGCGCACAAACTTTTTGGAGTATCACAGCTTTCCTTTCTATTATGTTAGGGTTTATGAACTTATTACCAATTCCTGCTTTAGATGGTGGTCATGTAGTGTTTACGCTATGGGAAATGATTACTGGTAAAAAACCTGGAGATAAGTTTTTAGAATATGCACAAATTGTAGGGTTTTTCCTTTTAATTGCCTTGCTCTTATTTGCAAACGGAAATGACGTATATAGGTGGTTATTTAAATAACTGTTAAATCATATTAATTAAAAAAAGCTCTTGATAATCAAGAGCTTTTTTTAGTTTTTACTTTAAATACTTTATCTAATCGTGAATTCCATATATAATTTTGATTACAAGAATCACACTCATAGGCTCGAAAACTAGGAATGAATTTAATCACTCCACGTCTTTTTAATCTATGTCTAGAATACGATTGACAACTTGGACAAGCTTTCATGATATAACAAATTAATTGACATTCAAAGCTACCAAAAACATCCTTAATCAAACAGGTATAAACACCTGTTTTACAAAATAATAAGCCCATCATAAATATGATGGGTTTATTGTTTTTATATTAAAAAAAAGGGTCTTAAACTTTTAATTCTTTTCCTTTTTGTTTCGCTTCTTCGTTACGTTCAATTTTATGATCTGGACGCGTCCATTTAGGTTTTTCTCCTAAAGATTGAAATTCAGAATCTGTAGCTTCAACAGTTTGAGGCTGTACTTTCTTTGTAAATGGTTTTTGAGGATTCATTCCTAACAACTTAAACATTTTCATGTCTTCATTTACATCAGGATTTGGAGTCGTTAATAATTTATCACCCGCAAAAATAGAATTTGCTCCTGCAAAGAAACACATTGCTTGCCCTTCTCTACTCATTTGAGTTCTACCTGCAGATAAACGTACTTGTGTTTCTGGCAATACAATTCTGGTTGTTGCAACCATTCTAATCATATCCCAAATTTCTACTGGCTTTTCATCCTCTAAAGGAGTTCCTTCAACAGCAACTAGTGCGTTAATTGGTGTAGATTCTGGCTGAGGATCTAAGGTTGATAAAGCAACTAACATACCTGCTCTATCTTCAATATTTTCTCCCATTCCAATAATTCCTCCAGAACAAACAGTTACGTTCGTTTTACGAACATTACCAATTGTGTCTAAACGATCTTGATATCCTCTTGTAGAAATTACTTCTTTATAATATTCTTCAGACGAATCTAAATTGTGATTGTATGCATATAAACCTGCTTCTGCCAAACGTTGCGCTTGGTTCTCAGTGATCATTCCTAGTGTACAACAAACTTCCATATCTAATTTGTTAATTCCACGTACCATTTCTAATACTTGATCAAACTCTGGCCCGTCTTTTACATTACGCCAAGCGGCTCCCATACAAACTCTAGAGCTTCCTCCTTCTTTTGCTCTTAGTGCTTGTGCTTTTACTTGATTTACAGACATCAAATCGTTTCCTTCTACACCAGTGTGATAACGTGCCGCTTGCGGACAGTATCCACAATCTTCAGAACATCCACCAGTTTTGATAGATAACAATGTAGAAACCTGTACAACATTAGGGTCGTGTTGTTTTCTATGGATTGTTGCTGCATCATACAGCAATTCCATCATTGGTCTATTATATATTTCTAGAATTTCTTCTTTGGTCCAGTTGTGTCTTACTTCGCTCATAAAATCAAGTTCATTTAGATTTGTCAAAAATAAAAAATTCCGCTGGAATAGCGGAATTTTATTAAGTCTTATTTTGCATCCTCAGAAGTGCCTTCATCTGTTGTGTCAGGTGAAGCTTCAGGAGATGTTTCAGTTACTTCGGAGGCAAGTTCTGCAGGTATTTCTTTCCCTTTTAAATAATCTGGCAATTGCATTCCTGCCATATTAAACATTTCTTGTAAAGGCGGAACCGATTTATACATTCCAGAAATAAAGTTAGAAGTAGATGTTTTTCCATCTTTACCTCCACCGTTTTCCCAAACGGTTACTTTATCAATTTTAATATTCTTAATTGCTTCTGCTTGTGTTTTTACCAGTTCTGGTAACTTATCTGCAATTATCAACATTGCTGCATTTTTAGGGTCATTCCCCGCTGCTTTTACAATTTCATCAAAACCAGCTGCTTGTTTTGTTAAAATCTCATACAACCCTTTTGCTTCTGCTTGCTTTTTCATTAAAATAGCATCTGCTTCTCCTTTTGCAATTCTTCTAATATTCTCTGCTTCTGCCTCTGCATCAATTTCTACTTTTGATTTTGCTATTTCTGCTGGAACAACAATATCAGCATATTTTGTAGCTTTATCTCTACTTGCACGTGCATCTTCTGCTTCTTTCTCTGCTGCATAAGACTCTTCTAACGCTTTTGCTGCTTGTACTTTTTCTGATGCAATTGCTCTCTTTTCTGCTTCTGCTTCTCGCTCTCTTCTTAAGGCATCTGACTCTGCAATAGATATTTTTGCAATATTTTCTCCGTCAATTGCTCTTGCATTTGCTTCAGATGTTTTAATTCTTTCATCTTTTAAAGCTTCTGCCTCACCAATTTTTGCTTTTGCAATTGCACTAGCTGTTTGAACTCTTTCGTTCTGATCTGCATTCGCTTCTCCAATTTTTGCATGAGCATTTGCTGCGGCTACTTGAGTTCTTTCATTTTGACTCGCATTTGCTTCTCCAATTTTTGCTTTTGCATATAATTCTGCTACTTGTGTTCTTTCATCTTGCACTGCATTTGCTTCTCCAATAGAACCATCTCTTGTTTTTTCTGCAACAGATTTACGTGCTGCATTAATTGCATGTGCAGCTGCTTCTTTTCCTAAAGCTTCAATATATCCAGATTCATCAACGATGTCCGTAATATTTACATTGATCAACTTTAAACCTACTTTTTTTAATTCTGTCTCGACACTTTTAGAAATATTCGTTAAAAATTTATCTCTATCAGAATTAATTTCTTCAATATCCATTGATGCAACTACCAAACGTAGTTGTCCAAAAATAATTTCTTGTGCTAATTCTTGAATTTCATTTTGCCCCAAACCTAATAAACGTTCAGCAGCATTTTGCATAATTCCTGGTTCCGTAGAAATACCAATGGTAAATCGAGATGGGACATTTACACGAATATTCTGCTTAGAAAGTGCATTTATTAGATTCACTTCAATAGATATTGGTGTTAAATCTAAAAATTGGTAATCTTGAATTACAGGAAATATAAAGGCGGCTCCACCATGAATACACTTAGCAGATTGTCCTCCACCAACTTTACCATACACAACCAAAATTCTATCAGATGGACATCTTTTATATCTTTTTATCAGCGTAACAAAAATCACCACTATTGCCAAAACAGCAGCAATAATAGCGGGTAGTGGCCCGAAGGAATCTATTTGTAATAACATTAATTTTAACATAGCATTTTATTTTTGAGGTTCAATTATTAATATTCCGTTGTTTGTTACTTCTATTACTTTAATTACATTTCCCTGTATTAAATCTTCATCATTATCTGTTAATGCTTCTAATTCACGTAAAGCTCCTTGTACTTTAACCTGCACTTTTCCTATTGAAGATCGATTAGCTCCAACAGTTAAATATACTTCTCCAATTGTATGTAAAGCATTATCCATTTTCAAAGTTCCGCTAGAAACAAGTTTGCTAATGTAATAAAACAAGGCAGCCATAATAGCCATCATTACTAAACCACATCCTAAAGAAATTAAAATTGTAAGAGTTTTACTATTTCCTGCATCAATACTTGCAATTCCACTCCATCCAAAAATAGTAAAGAAGGCTACTAAATTCTTAAGTGTAAAAAATTGAAATCCTGCACCAATATCTGCACCCATTTCTGCGTCAACATCACCAATATCATCGGTGCCTCCACCAATAAAAGCTCCGATTAAAACAATAACAAAAATTACAGTTGAAATTCCTGTTATTACCCAATAAATTTGTTGCAAAGACGTTAATTCTGAAAACCATTCTGACATAAAGCAATTATTTTTAATTAGTTACTAAAAATAGTTTTTTTGACTGATATTAACAATTATTTAGTCAATAAAACAGAAACTGCATTTCCACCGAACCCAACGGCATTTATCAAAATTTTATGTACTTGTTTTGGGGCTGTTTGGTTTGTAGTAAACGGCACAGAAATTACCTGTTGATTCTCTAACATTAAGATTGCTAATTCTAGACTTAAAACTCCAGATGTTGCAAATGTGTGACCCAGTTTCCATTTATTGGTAGTTAAAAAAGGAAGTTTGTTACAAAATACTTTCTCAATCGCCTTAAATTCTGATATATCTCCTTTGATTGTTCCTGGTGCATGCATCACAATAGCATCAACTTCATCAATAGGGTTTTCACCTAAAGCCATTTGCATTGATTTCTGAAAACATGTTGCTTCTGTAGAAATAGAAATGTTGTGTTCTAAGATTTCTGTTGCATAGCCAATTCCGATGATTTTAGCAATTGCATTTTCTTTATCTCCTTCTTCTAAACACAAAACAGCAGCTGCTTCTCCTAATACCATTGTGTTGTGCTTCTTTTCTAAATTGAAAGCTTGACAAGGATAATTAGTCGCTTTCTTCGCGTAGATTTTTAGGGCTTGCATTTGTGCAATTGTAAAGTCTGTTAAAGCAGCTTCACTTGCACCAACTAAAAACTTATCAGACATTCCTGAGTTTATCCAAGCAACGCCATTTAATAAAGAGTGTAATCCTGTAGAACAGGTAATAGAATGCGATATTTCTGGGCCATCAGTTTGCAAATCATGCGCTACCCAAGAAGAAATATTTCCTAAAGTTGTTGTTGGAGAACTTAAAGTTTCTGCATGTTTATTTTCTAAAAAATCTTTGTGATATTTCTCAAATAAAGAAGTTGCTCCTCTAGAAGAACCCAAGTTAATTCCGAAATTATCTTCTGACTTCCAATTTGCTTTTTTGATTGCTTTTCTAGCCACAAATAAGGCGTATAAAACAGAATCGTCTAAGTGTTTATATTTAGAGTCTGACTGTTTTAATTCTTCAATCTTTAATCGATCTTCTTTAGAAATTTGTGCAACCAAAGCTGTACAGTTTTCAAAGGCCTTTTCAGTGATGAAATGAGCATCATTTAGGTAATTTTCCCAAATTACATCCTGAGTACTTCCTAAAGCAGAAAGTGAAGAAATAGCAGTTATCGATATTCGTTTTTGCAATGCCTAAAATTTTACACAAAGATACTTCTTAACTTAAATAATAGCTAAAGATTCTTCTATTGTTTGATATACTTTTTGTAGCTGCTCATCGGTTATTACATACGGAGCTAGAATATAAATAGTATTTCCTAATGGACGCAAACAAACGCCATTCTCCATAAAGAAACTAAACAATTTATAGCGCAAATCACCATAACGATCCATTTCTACGTTCAAATCTAACGCATAAATAACGCCAAGTTGACGTGTTTCTTTTACTTTCGGATGCGTTTTAATTTTAGCATCAAAAGCTGCATGTGATTTCGTAATTCTAGCAATACTTTCCTGAATTTCTTCTGTTTGCAACAACTCAATCCCCGCCAACGCAGCTGTACAAGCAGTAGGATTTGCAGAATAGGTATGTCCATGAAAAAACCCTTTTCCTATATCATCACTTAAAAAAGCATCATATACTTTTTGAGTAGCACTGGTAATTGCCATTGGAACCAAACCAGCCGTTAACGATTTTGATAAACAGATAATATCTGGTTGATTTACCAAATGGTCTGAAGCAAAGTTTTTTCCTGTTTTACCAAAACCTGTCATTACCTCATCTGCAATACACAATACATTGTGTTGTTTTGCAATTGCTAATAATTCATCTAACAAGGTGCCATCAAACATTTTCATGGCCGCAGCACCTTGCACCAAAGGTTCGTATATAAAAGCAGCTACATTGTTTTCTGAAAGTAGTTTTATGAATTGCTTTTTTACAGCTTCAAAATTCTCTTTTGCAGGTACCTGGATTCTCGCTACATCAATAAAAAAATCTTCAAACGGACCATTATAAACAGACAAACCAGAAACCGACATGGCTCCAAAAGTATCGCCATGAAAACCACCTTCTAAAGCAATAATTTTTCCGCGTTTTTCCCCTCGATTGAAATGATATTGCAAGGCCATTTTTATGGCAATATCTACAGAAGTAGATCCATTGTCTGAAAAGAATAATTTCTCTTGATTATTTGGCAAAATTTTAATTAATTCCTCTGATAATTTAATGGCTGGCTCATGTGTAAATCCTGCAAAAACAACATGGTCTAATTGCTGCATTTGAGCGTACACTTTACTTGTAATATATTCATTACAATGTCCATACATACAGGTATACCAAGAAGCAATTCCGTCTATGTATTCTTTTCCTTCATCATCAAATAACAACGCGCCTTTTGCTTTGGTAATTGCCAAATGATTTGGATGTAATTTGTGCTGTGTTAACGGGTGCCACAAATATTTTTTATCTCTCTCTTGTAGTGTCATAATCAAAATTATCGTCATTCCGAACTTGTTTCGGAATCACATCTTATTGGTAACCTAATGTTTTTAAAGTAGGATTCAATTCTCTAATGAGATTCAATTTCCATTCTTTATGCCAATTCTTCAATTGTTTTTCTCTTGCAATTGCTAAATTAATATCCGTAAACTCTTCATAATAAATTAAATCTTTCACATTGTATTTCTTAGTAAACTTTGATGCCGTTTCGTCATAGTGTTCATACAATCGTTTTGAAAGATTCGCAGTCATTCCAATATAAAATGTAGTTCTATATTTATTTGTTAGTATGTAAATATAACTTGTTTTCATAATAAGATGCGACCCTGAAACAAGTTCAGGGTGACGTTTTACAATCCCTCTAATTTCTCTCGAAACAAATCGGCATATTCTCGAATTACATTGGTGTCAAAATACGGTTCTTCTTCAATGCGACCTAGTACAGAAACGTTGGTCATCTTTTTGATAATGTCTTCCGTTGTTTTGTGTTCCTCTCCCGAAAAAATAACTGAAACTTCTAACCCTTTTTCTTGGAGTAATTTTATAGTTAATAGTGTATGATTGATACTTCCTAAATAATGACGAGAAACTACAACTACCTTATACTCTGGTTTGATGATATCTAAAATTGTCTGGGAATCATTTAACGGAACTAACAAACCTCCAGCGCCTTCAATCACCAAATGATTATTGGTGTTCGGGGCAACAATTTCACTTAAATCAATTGTAACTCCATCTAATTCTGCTGCTGCATGCGGGCTCATTGGTGTTTGCAACGCATAGCTATTTGGATGAAATTTTGATTGTTGATTTGAAACTAGTTTTTCTACTTTCTTCGTATCACAATTGTCCAGTTCTCCTGCCTGAATCGGTTTCCAATAATCTGCATGTAATGCTTCAGTTACAATAGCAGATACAATCGTTTTTCCTACTTCTGTAGAAATTCCAGTTATGAATATTTTTTGTTGTTTCATTTCTCTACAAAAATACTAAGGTTCTCTAAAATAGCTGTGATTTCTTTTCTTGAATTATAACTATGCAAACAGAATCGCAATCGTTCTTCTCCTTCAGAAACAGTAGGCGATAAAATTGCTTTTACAGCAAAACCATTCTCTTCAATTTTACCCGCTATTTCTTTTGTTTTTTCATTTCCAGAAATCACACAACAATGGATTGCTGAATTGCTTTCTATAAATATGTTTTGAAGTTCCAATCGCTGAATTTCTGATTTAAAAAACTGAATGTTTTCTTGAAGTTTTTGTTGTGAATTCTCGACTGCGCTCGAACGGACATTTAAATGATTATACGCTGTTTTAATTGCAGCTAAGGCATGCGGTGATAACCCTGTGGTATAGATAAAACTTCTTGCAAAATTGACTAAGTAATCCGTCAACTCCTGACTTCCTAAAATTGCTGCGCCATGACAACCCAACCCTTTTCCGAAAGTTACAATTCTAGCAAAAATAGCATTTTCAACCCCTAACCTTTGTATCTCTCCGCAGCCGTGCTTCCCAAAAACTCCAATTGCATGTGCTTCATCAACGACAAAATAGCCTTTGTGTTTTTTTACTAATTCAGACATTCTTAAAAGATCTGGCGAATCACCATCCATAGAAAAAACTGATTCTGTGACTATATATATATCATTATCAGATTCTGAAACAAATTCTGAATGACGTTTGATTAAAGACTCTAAATCTTCTAAGTCATTATGTTTAAACTTATAGGATTTTGCATTAGATAATTGAATTCCGTCTCGTATAGAAGCGTGAATTAATTCATCATACATAATCACATCTCCACGTTGTGGAACCGAAGAAAAGAAACCAACATTTGCATCATAACCCGAATTGAAAATCAATGCAGCTTCTGATTGATGAAACTCTGAAATTTGTTTTTCAACAAGACTATATAATGAGTGGTTACCAGATAATAATCGTGAACCTGTTGCTCCGTTAAATTTGTAATTATTATCGATTAAAAATTGATGTGTTGCATCAAAAATAGTTTCAGATTTAGCAAAACCCAAATAATCATTCGAAGAAAAATCTATCAACTTCGTTGCCATACCTAAGCTTCTAAATGCTTTTTTTTCTTTCCTAAGATTGATCTTATTTTCTAATTTATTTGGAAACTTCATTGGCACAAAAATAGGCAATTTTTGATACCTTTACAGTAATGTATGCTTTGGTAGATTGTAATAATTTTTATGCTTCCTGTGAACGGGTTTTCAATCCGAATTTACAGCAAAAACCTGTTGCTATTTTAAGCAATAATGATGGTTGTGTAATTTCTATGAGCGATGAGGCCAAAGATTTAGAATTGCCGTTTGGCGCTCCAATATTTAAGTGGGATGACTTTTGTAAAGCAAATAATATTTCGGTATTATCATCCAATTATCCATTGTATGGAGATATGAGTGCTCGGGTGATGAAAATTTTAGAGCAGTTTTCTCCAGACATAGAAGTCTATTCTATAGATGAAGCCTTTTTGGAATTGAAGGGTTTTGAGAACTATAGTTTTTCTGACTATGCAACCGTTATTAGAAGTCGGATTTTAAAATGGACTGGAATTCCGACTTGTGTAGGTATTGCTCCCACAAAAGCCTTGAGTAAAGTTGCCAATAAAATTGCAAGATCTAACCTTAAACAATCGAAAGGTATTTGTGTAATTGATACAGAAGAAAATCGTATCAAAGCATTAAAATGGACACCTTTAAAAAAGGTTTGGGGAATTGGATCTCGCCTCGAAAAAAGATTGGCTGTAAAAGGATGTCAAACGGCCTGGGATTTTACACAGCTTTCTGATGATTGGATCTTAAAAAACTTTTCTATTACCGAATGGAAATTGAAAAAAGAATTGGAAGGCATACCTAAGATTGAGTTTGAAAACGAAGTCTGTTCTAAAAAATCAATTGCTACGACTCGAAGTTTTGAGTCTATTTTTTCTGATATCGATAATATTAAAGAACGAGTTTCTACCTTTGCAGTAAGCTGTGCAGAAAAATTACGGAAACAACATTCTAGTTGTCATATGATTATTGTGTTGCTAAGTAGCGATCGTCATAAAAAAGACATCGAGCAGCACAGAACAAGTAAAACGGTGGTTTTTCCCTACCCTACAGATTCCTCTTTATCAATTAGTAATGCTGCAGTTAACGCAGTAAAATCTATGTTTAAAAAAGGTGTCAAATACAAACGAGCTGGCGTAATTGTTACTGGATTGGTACCAACAGACAATCATCAACTAGATTTATTTCTACACGAAAACCCAAAACATAAACCATTAATGTCTGCTATTGATCGTATGAATACTCGATTTAAAGCAGATAAAATTAAATTGGGAAATCAAGATTTAAAACGTACTTGGAAAATGCGTCAAGAACGATTATCTCCTAAATTCACCACAAATATTAACGATATACTCATTATTAAATAAAGTCATATGGACACAAATACTTCTAAAAATTTGACCTTTTTTACTCCAAAAACTTCTGATGGAACTGGAGCTATATTTATTGATACAGGAATTTCTGCTGGTTTTCCTTCTCCTGCCGATGATTTTAGAGAAACTCGTATTTCTTTAGATGAAGAATTAATTACCAATAAAGAAGCTACCTTTTTCGCCAAAGTAAGTGGTCAATCTATGATTGGAGCCGGTTTAGATGATAATGATTTGTTGATAATTGACAGAAGTATAGAACCTACAAACAATAAAATTGCGGTTTGTTTTTTAGATGGTGAGTTTACCGTAAAACGATTAAGAGTAGAAAATGACACTGTTTGGTTACAGCCAGAAAACCCTGATTATCCGACTATTAAAATCACAGAAGAGAACGATTTTGTTATCTGGGGAATTGTAACCAGCGTGATTAAAAAAGTTTAAAATTATCTTTTTTTAATATTTTATTATTGTTTTTCGATAATTTTTATATATTTGCTGAGTCAAAAAGCAAAATTATAAAAATGAATCTTAATCAAGAACAATCAAAAAACTGGAACTTTACAACTAAAATCATCTTTCGATTTTCTTTCAGTTATTTTACCTTATTCATTCTTCTATTATTTTTAGCTCTTTTTATAGAAACGCCTTTACGTTGGTTTGCGGATACAATTCTTAATTGGGGAGCAGATTTTAAAATGGAAAGTACAGGTAGTGGAGATCGCTCATTTGATTATGTACGTTTTTCCCTGAATCTTATTCTGGCTTTTTTCACTACCGCTGCATGGTCTATTTTAGACAAAAAAAGAACCTCTTATACCACCTTATTTTATTGGTTTCAAACTATTTTAAGAGTGTTTTTATGCCTTGCCATGATACTTTATGGTTTGGCAAAAGTATTTAAAGGTCAATTTGCAGATCCAAGTTTAGAGTTATTATTACAACCTGTAGGTGAGATGTCTCCAATGGGATTGGCTTGGGCATTTATGGGGCATTCTATGGTTTACAATATTTTTATTGGCGCCTTAGAAATACTTGGCGGACTATTATTACTATATCGTAAAACAAGTACTTTAGGAAGTCTTCTTATTTTAGGAATCATGACCAATGTGGCAATCATGAATCTTACCTACGACATTCCTGTAAAATTGTTTTCTATTCACTTAGTGCTAATGGCTTTCATTTTATTAGTTGCTAATGGTAAACGAATACTACACTTCTTTCTTAAAAACGAAGCAACAGAAAAAGTACACTATCTAAATTACATCAAAAATAAATCGGTTTTAAAAATCATTCGTTTTTTCAAAAAAGCAACAATCATTATAGTTAGCATGCTTGTAATGCTACAATGCTTTATCAATTTTAAAGCTACAGAACAACTTAGGTCTAACTCTGAAATGCGTGGAATTTGGGAAACAACAATTTTTATAAAACAGAATGATACGTTGGCACCACTTGTAACAGATTCTTATCGATGGAGGTATTTGATTATTGATTATAAAAAGAAAGCTGTTGTCAAGAAAATGAACGATTCTATAGACCGGTATACTTTTGAAGAGAATGTTGAAACAAAAGAACTTATTTTTAAGAAGGCAACAGATTCAGTGCCTCAAAAATTCACCTACTCTATTTCTAATTCCAATAAATTAATCCTGAATTCAGATGAATTGCGTATTTCTTTTAAAAGGGTTCCTGAATCTAAATTTAGGCTTCTCAATAGAAAGTTTCATTGGGTAAATGAATCTACTTATAATTATTAAATTAAAAATCATGGCAAAAACACCTTCATCAAAAAAAATAACCATAAAAGGAAATAAACTGACTTGCATAGTTTGTAGCAATACTACTTTTTGGGAAAGAGAAACGTTAATGAACACTCCAAAAATGTCTTTCTTTAATCTAGACTGGCTAAACAAAAAAGCCCAAAACTACATCTGTGATAATTGCGGGCATGTACTTTGGTTTATGAATAAGAATTAAATAAACAATTAAAAATAATCAACTATGAAAACAAATCAACGAAACTACATTTTAGGGTTTTTAATAATCGGAGCCATTACATTATATATTGGCTCAAGTTTCACTAATCAGGAAAAAGAATCAACCGAATCATCAAACTTTGTGATTTCTATTAAAACCAACGACAACAAAATAATACTAGAATGCGAAAAAGGTTGTGCTTGGAAAAAGTTAACATATACTCTTGTTGAGGGAGATGAAATGAAAGTTGTAGATGAATACGGGGTCAATTTATTAAACAATGTTTCTGAAAATAAAGATGCTTCTTTGGCTGACTTTTTATTCAACGTAGAAAAGACAAAGCAAGGTTTAAAATTAAAAGGGATTAAAGGAACTGCTTGGGTTGAGTTGAGTTTCTCACTAGCTGAAAACAGGTTTCAACGAATTGATAATTTAGGAATGTATCAATAAAATAATATGAGAAAAGTTAAAATTTTAAAAGCCATCGTAGATTTTATTTGGTGGACTTCGTTTATTGGAGGAACAGTCCTTTTTTTTATATTGATTGGAGTAATAATTGGAATTATTCCTGTGAGTCCAAACTTTACTATAAATAATATAGACACTGAGAATCTAACAACCCTTCAACAAAGCATTTTGATAATATTAAATCTTGTTAATCTATTAATTGTTTACTGTATATATCTATTTAGACAAATAATTCACAGCTTTAATTCTCTAAAGATATTCGATTCATTAATAATTAAGAATTTTAATAAAATTGGGTTTTGCCTAATTATTGTTGGGGTAGCATATATACTTAATAATTTTTTAACTCATATTTTTAATAACGCTATTCATCTAAAGTTAGAGTTTGGCGTTGGAATTGGGTGTATAAGTCTCGGATTATTTTCAATAATACTAAGTGAAATTTTTATCATTGCAAAAACCACAAAACAAGAAAACGATTTAACAATATAACTATGAAAACAATTCAACTCTTAAGAACTCTTATCAATATTTTATTTTACACGCTTATTGCCGTGTTTGCTATTGGGTTTACATTTTTTATCATTTTATATTTCTTTCCAGAATCATTATCAATGCCTTTAAGAAATTTTTCAATGCTATTTAATCAGCCTTTTGGCTGGAAAATATATTTGATTCCGATGTTAACAATGATAAACTTTACACTATTAATCATCGCTGTTTTTCTTTTAAAACGAGGTACTACTTCGTTTTTAAAATCAGATTTTTATAATGAAAATGTAACAACAAGCTTTAAAAAAGCAGGAAGTATTTTTATTTTCATTGGTGTCTCCACCATTATTGTCCAATTATTCACTGTATTATACATCCAAAATTTCGTGTATAACATGGCACAAGTAGGAACCAATTATTTACTAAGTATGCTAAATATATTAGCCGCAGCTATAGATCTAAAAAGTACTTTTTCTATCATTATAGGTTTGTTCTTTTTACTATTCAGTAAAATATTTGAACATTCTAGAAAACTAGAACAGGAAAACGAATTAACGATATAACAGATGAAAACAGAGAGAATATTAAAGATCATGAAGTTCTTTTCATGGTTTGCCTTTATCGGATTACTAATTAAAGCTGGTGGAATTTTAGTCACCTATTTATTAAGTATTGAAAATGCTGAGATTTCAAAAAATTTGTATGAAGGCTTAAATATGTATGAATATAGAAATTATAGCTTTACACACTATTCATTTATTATTGGGTATAGAATTATTCTGTTTGCTATTGAGGCCTATATTGCCTATTTAGTTATTAAACTACTAAAAAAATTGAATATAAAACAACCTTTTAATATCGATGTTCAAAAATTGATGCAACAAATAAGCAATTGTATTTTTTATCTGTGGATTTTAGCAATTGTGCACAATACACATATGCAAGTAATTGGAAAAAAGCATGATTTTGAAATGGACTTGTTTTCTAGCGACTTTGTGTTTTTGTCTGTAATCATCTTTATTTTTGCGCAAATTGTAAAACGCGGAATTGAGATTCAATCTGAAAACGACTTAACAATTTAACCATGGCAATTATTGTAAACTTAGATGTAATGCTTGCCAAGCGGAAAATGAAAAGCAAAGATTTGGCAGAAATCATTGGCATCACAACAGCCAACTTATCCATCTTAAAATCTGGCAAGGCAAAAGCCGTTCGTTTTTCTACTTTGGAGGCTATTTGTAAAGCATTAGATTGCCAACCATCAGATATTTTAGAATATGTAAATGATTAGTCGATTTTTGTGTAGTTTTGAGTGCACAATTTAAAAACTATCAATAATGCGTTTACACAAATTCAAAATCTTATTACTAACGCTTTGCATTACTTCTTTAAGTAATGCTCAAAGTTATATCAATTATGATATCTCTTTTGCAAATGCTGCACAACATGAAGCAGAAATAAAAGTGTCTTTCACTAAAATTAAGAGTGGAAAATTTTCTTTTAGAATGAGTAGAACTTCTCCTGGAAGATATGCTATTCATGAATTTGCTAAAAACGTGTACAATGTAAAAGCGACAAATAGCAAAGGAGAATCTTTAAAATTGACAAGACCAAATCCATATCAATGGGATGTTGCTTCTCATGACGGAACTGTAAATGTTACCTATACATTATTTGCAAATAGAGGTGGCGGAACTTATGCTCAGATTGACGAAACTCATGCACATTTAAATATTCCTGCAACATTTATGTTTGCACCTTCATTAAAAGAAACTCCAATTCAGATTACTTTTAATCCAAGAAAAGACTGGAAAATTGCAACGCAATTAAAACCAATGTTCGACAACACCTATTTTGCTCCTAACATGCAGTATTTTATGGATAGTCCAACTGAGTTGAGTAATCACTTGGTTCGTTCTTTTGAAGTTGATTCTGAAGGAGAAAAGTTAACAGTGAAATTAGCCTTACACAATATTGGAACTGAAGCAGAAGCGGATCAATATTTTGAAAGTGTTAAAAAAGTAGTCTTACAACAAAAGGCTGTTTTTGGAGAGCTACCAAAGTTCGATTACGGAACCTACACTTTCTTAGCTTGTTATGTACCAAACGCAAGTGGAGACGGAATGGAGCACAGAAACTCTACTGTATTAACTAGTACAAGAACATTGGCTAACGGCGGAATGACTGGTAATATTGGAACCGTTTCTCATGAGTTTTTTCATGCTTGGAATGTAGAGCGTATTAGACCACAGTCTTTAGAGCCTTTTAGCTTTGAAAGAGCGAATATGAGTGGTGAATTATGGTTTGCAGAAGGTTTTACAAGTTATTATACAAACTTAATCTTAACAAGAGCTGGATTAATGACTCCAGAAAGATATATCAATAGCTTAAGCGGAACTTTCAATTACGTATGGAATTCTCCAGGGCGTTCGTTTTTTAATCCAATAGAGATGAGTTATCAAGCTCCTTTTGTAGATGCTGCAACTTCTGTTGATCCTGTTAATAGAGGAAATACATTTATTTCATATTATTCTTATGGAAGCGCTTTAGGTTTAGCATTAGACTTGGCATTACGTAACGAGGAAGGAGATTTAACTTTGGATGGATATATGAAATCTGTATGGAAAGCCTATGGTAAAAATGAAAAGCCTTATACGGTTGATAATTTAAATCAAGCATTAAATACATATGCTGGTAAATTATTCGGAGATTATTTCTTTAGTCACTTTGTTTATAAAAGTGCAATGCCAAATTATGAGCCTTTATTTAAAAAAGTTGGTGTTGTTTTAAAGCAGGATAGTAAAAAGGTATTGTTAGGCGTTTCTACTTCAAATGGTGTTGTGCGCAACAATGCACAAATTGGTACTCCGGCATATAAAGCAGGAATTAATTCTGGCGATAAAATTATTGCAATAGACAAACATGTTGTAAGTGATCGTAATTCTGTAAACTCAATTTTAGGCAATTACAACATTGGTGATAAAATCACCATACAGTTTAGCAGATACAATGTCTTAAAAACTGCAACAGTTACGTTGATTAAAGACCCAAGATATACAATTACCTCTTTTGAAAAAGCGGGGTTGGAATTAACTCCAGAAATTGTAAAGAACAGAGAAGAATGGTTGGGTAAAAAATAATTTTACTTTACAACATAAAAAAACGCCGAGCAATGCTCGGCGTTTTTAGTTTATAAGAGTTTTCTAATTATCTCTTAGGCTTATCTCTATTCATTTCTGTAATGTCTACACTTGTTGCTTCAACTCCTAAAAAGTATTTGCTAAAGTGATCTGCACGCAACCAAAAAGAATATTCTGTCATGCTACCAAAACCATGACGTTGTCCTGGCATAATCATAAATTTAAAACGCTTGTTTGCTTTAATTAATGCATTTGCCATTCTAATAGTTCCTGCAGGATGTACATTATTATCTACATCACCATGGATTAACATTAGGTTTCCTTTTAAGTTTTTAGCTATTGAATGATTCGTATCAATTTTGTATTTATGAGAGATTTTTCCCTTTTCGTCAATCTCTTCTTTTACTCCATGATGTGTTTCACTCCACCAGCTATTGTATACATTGTTATCATGATTCCCGGCAGAAGAAACTGCTGCTTTAAAGAAATCTGGGTATACTAACATTGCTGCTGTAGACATAAATCCACCACCAGAGTGTCCGTAAATTCCAACTTTAGAAATATCAATATACTTATGCTTATTCGCCAATTGTTCAGCAACATATTTTTTATCTGCCAAACCATAATCTCTTAGGTTTCCATAACTATAGTTGTGGTACCATTTAGAACGATCTGGGTGTCCTCCTCTATTTCCTAAAGTAATCACTACAAAACCAACTTGCGCCATTCTATCTAAACGATCCATTCTAAAAGAAAAAGATTTGTTTACAGCTTCTGTTTGTGGTCCTGGATATACATATTCTAATAATGGATATACTTTTGTTGAATCAAAATCAAAAGGCTTATACATTACTCCGTATAAATCTGTGATTCCATCGTCAGCTTTTACTTTAAATGTTTCAGGAAACTTATACCCTGAAGCAAATAATTGAGATAAATCTGCTTCCTCTAATTTCATCACTAATCTTCCATCTGTAGAACGTAATTCTGATTTCGGAATCGTATTTACTTTAGAGTAATTAGAAACAAAATATTTATTAGAATCTGCCATACTTGTTCTTGATGTAAAATCACCAGGGTTCAACGTACGCATTCCTGATCCATTTAAATTAATTTTATAGGTATGTGCAAAATATGGATCTTGATTTTTGTTTACTCCGTTTGCTGTAAAATATAAGGTTCTTGATTTTTCGTCTAATCCAGAAAAACCAGCAACATGATAATCTCCATTGGTTACTTGATTTTTTAAGTTTCCTTTACTATCATACAAATAGAAGTGTGCCCAACCATCACGTTCTGCCCAATGCAACATTTCTGTTTCATTGTTAAATAAAATTAGTGGTCTAGATTCAATATACGTATTGAAACGTTCTTCAACTAGCACTTCAGATTTTCCTGTTTCTAAATCTGCAACACAGATATCAAATTTCTTACGATCTCTACTAATTACACTGTAGTAAATTTTTCCTTTTTTTGATAATAATAACGAAGGTTGAAACTCATCACTTCTATTAGATAATTTTCTTGGAGCTCTATACACTGATACGCTTTGTTGTTGAATTGTGTCCAATTCAACATTGGTAATCGCTTTAGAAGAAATATCAAAAATTAATAATTCTGATTTAGAATATTCTTGTTCTCCTGGCATATGGTATTTATACGTTTCTAAGACTGGTCTTTTACTTTTTACAGAATTGATAACCCATAAATCTTTGATATGTCTTGAGTCTGATTTTTGAAAAACGAATTTTTTAGAGTCATGAGACCATGTTCCCCAAATCCCTTTTCTTTTGTCTTTATTTTTGATTTTGGTTTCGTTGTTTTCACCTCTACCGCCACCACCGTAACCATAGTTTTCAACACCGTCTTTTGTCCATTGATTCTCAACAATTGTAGAATCTTTTTCGTCTTTAACTGCTTTTAAGAAATTTGCTTTATCCATCCAATGAATATTGAAATTCTTAGAGAATAATACAATAGAACTATCTGGTGCAATATTTGCCCACCTTTTCCAAGGTTGTTTTTCTTTCTTTTTATTATCTAAAATTGTTAAGCTATTACTACCTAATCTATATTCTAAATGATATACTTTCTTTTCTTTTTTAGGCTTTTTCTTCTTTGCTTTCTTCGTTTTTATAGAGTCGTTTTTTATGGCTTCCTTTTTTTCTTCTACAACATCAACTTCTTCTGTTGATGTTACTCTAAAACGAATTGCATTCTCTGCTTTATTAAATTTAAAGCTGAAACGAGGTAAATGTTGTGCATCATATGGGTCTTTAGTGATTTCTGTTAACCACATTGCCATTTTAGCATTATCAAATAACTTTTTTCTTGTTTTTCTATCTGCATCAACAATGTAATAATTTGCTCCGTCAGAAGTTTTGTATTGATACCAAAAACGGTTTCCTTTTTTTAGCCAACGTGGACTTACCGTTGTTGAATGTACTAGTTTTGCAATATTCTTTGGAGAATATTTAGCTGCTGCTCTGTAATTTGGTTTTGGTGTTTGTTGCGCTGTTACAAGGCTTGTAACAAAAACAAATAAGAATACCAATCTTATGCTTTTCATAATGTTAGTTGTTTGGTTTATAACTATAAAAGTTAAAGTTCCTTAAAAGGATTTACATATCAAACTTTACCAATTCTGTTAACATAATTTTAACAAAAAAACAAAAAAAAAGACCTCATTAAAATGAGGTCTTAAACTTTATATAAATTGAAATTTAATCTGCTAATAAAATTACTTTATTCGCTTTCATTTCAATCGTTCCAGAATTAATTGCTAAAGTCAACACTTTATCATCATCTGCATGAGGAACTAATTTCCCACTCAATTCATCTAGTTCTAAATGTTCTTGAGTATGTACATGAATATGAACTGTTCCTTCTTTTAAGATAGAAACAATCGGTGCGTGATTATTTAACATTTGAAATTCTCCATTTACGCCAGGTACTGATATAGAATCAATTTCTGATGAAAATAAAATAGCTTCTGGTGTTACAATTTCTAAAAACATATTTTTTGTTGTTTTTAAGCTTCTGCTAACATTTTCTCTCCAGAGTCAATTGCATCTTGAATTGATCCTCTTAAGTTAAATGCTGCTTCAGGATATTTATCTAATTCACCATCCATAATCATAGTAAATCCTTTAATCGTGTCTTTAATATCTACTAAACAACCTGGTATACCAGTAAATTGCTCTGCAACGTGGAAAGGTTGAGATAAGAAACGTTGTACACGTCTTGCTCTGTGTACAGCTAATTTATCTTCTTCAGACAATTCTTCCATACCTAAAATTGCAATAATATCTTGCAATTCT
The DNA here is from genome assembly GCA_913062575.1 of uncultured Flavobacteriaceae bacterium. Lineage (GTDB taxonomy): Bacteria > Bacteroidota > Bacteroidia > Flavobacteriales > Flavobacteriaceae > Polaribacter. The sequence goes on from CAJXVT010000039.1 coordinate 24,229, forward strand.
TTATAACGTTGTAACAATTCTTTTACTCTAGTTGCACAGTTATAGTGCTCATCACCTAAAACCTCAGCAGATAAAATTCTTGAAGTAGAATCTAATGGATCTACTGCAGGATAAATACCTAATTCAGCAATCTTACGAGATAATACTGTTGTTGCATCTAAATGCGCAAATGTTGTTGCTGGTGCTGGATCTGTTAAATCATCTGCAGGTACATAAACCGCTTGTACAGATGTAATAGAACCTTTTTTAGTTGAAGTAATACGTTCTTGCATTGCTCCCATTTCTGTAGCCAATGT
>CAJXVT010000040.1 GCA_913062575.1 uncultured Flavobacteriaceae bacterium
ACAATTAGAAAAATGTCTGGAACTGTTGGTGTTGAACGTATTTTCCCTGTGAACTTACCTTCTATCCAAAAAATTGAAATTAACAAAAGAGGTAAAGTAAGAAGAGCTAGAATCTTTTACTTTAGAGGTCTTACTGGTAAGAAAGCTAGAATTACTGAAAAAAGAGGTTAATCTTAATTTCCTTATTAAACATATTAAAAAGCGTTGTGAATTTTCACAACGCTTTTTTAATGAACAAATGTTAATAAAACCTGTTCATATCTTGTTAATTACTAAGTAGTTAAAAATTTTTAATTTTTGAATTGGGTTCTTATATTTGAAATGTATTAAAAGGGTGATTAAGACTTTTATCGCAAGACAAAAGTGTTATTATTTGAAAAATACATAAAGTAACGTTCTTTATCATAGTTTTTCAAGACGGAAATAAAATGAGTTACAGCAATGTTAATTCATTTTTAGAACTGGAGAGAGGTATCTGTAAAAAGATAGCAAACAAGAGTTCAGACAGAAGCGAAAGCGGAAGTCTTTTCATTTAGGGTTGAAAAACACAGCGAGTTGTCAACAACGGTAAAATGTATACAACATGTGTACATAGAGCTAGACAATTCAAAACCGAAATAATGGAAATTAATTTTTTATTGAGGTATAGTAAGTCGAAAGAGTTACTACTTGTAAAGCGTCGGTAGAGATATTGACAAGATTAAAAGAAGTTATTTCAAGAAGCCATATCGAAACAAGAAATTGTTGGATATGGCTTTTATTTTTCCATCAAAACTTAACAACTCCTATTGAGAATTTCTTAAAAAGAACTATTCATTATTACCATATTCTCATGTTTTTTCTCGTATTAAATTATTAAATTTGCTGCACTTAAATAGACATCACTAAAGACATAATTTTTAATTCCTAAACCTCAAATAACATGAGCAACTCTGCTAAAATTATTTACACCAAAACCGATGAAGCTCCTGCTTTAGCTACCTATTCTTTTTTACCAATAGTAAAAGCATTTACAACTTCATCTGGTATTGAAATTGAAACTAAAGACATTTCTTTAGCTGCAAGAATTTTAGCAAATCTTTCTGAGTATTTAAAAGATGACCAAAGAGTAAATGATTCTTTAGCAGAACTAGGGGACTTAGCAAAAACCCCAGAAGCAAACATTATTAAATTACCTAATATTAGTGCTTCTGTACCACAATTACACACCGCAATTAAAGAATTACAAGAATTAGGCTATGCAATCCCTGATTATCCTGAATCACCTAAAAATGATGAAGAAAAAACAATAAAAGCGAGTTATGATAAAGTTAAAGGCTCTGCAGTAAATCCTGTTTTAAGAGAAGGTAATTCTGATAGAAGAGCTCCGAAAGCTGTAAAAAATTACGCGAAGAAGAATCCTCATTCAATGGGAGCTTGGAGTAAAGGTTCAAAATCTCATGTTTCAACTATGACAGAAGGAGACTTTTTTCATAATGAAAAATCTATAACAATTGCTTCTGCAACAGATGTAAAAATTGAGCATGTAGACACAAATGGAAAAAGCACTATTTTAAAAGCTTCTACTCCATTATTAGCTGGAGAAATTATTGACGCTACTATACTAAGTAAAAAATCATTATTAACTTTCTTAGAAGCACAAGTTGCAGATGCGAAAGCAAAAGATGTGTTGTTTTCATTACACATGAAAGCAACAATGATGAAGGTTTCAGACCCAATTATTTTTGGTCATGGAGTTCGTACTTTCTTTAAAGATGTGTTTGAAAAACACAGCGATACTTTTAACCAAATTGGTGTAGATGTAAATAATGGATTTGGAAATCTTTTAGAAAAACTAAATAGCTTACCAGCAGATAAAAAAACTGAAATTGAAGCAGATATAGAAACCGCATATCAAAAAGGCCCCGCTATTGCAATGGTTAATTCTGATAAAGGAATTACCAATTTACATGTACCTAGTGATGTAATTATTGATGCTTCTATGCCAGCAATGATTAGAACTTCTGGACAGATGTGGGATAAAGACGGGAAACAACAAGACACCAAAGCAGTAATCCCAGATAGTAGTTACGCTGGTATTTATGAAGCAACTATTGATTTCTGTAAAGAAAATGGAGCTTTTGATCCTACAACAATGGGAACAGTTCCTAACGTTGGATTGATGGCACAAAAGGCAGAAGAATACGGTTCGCATGATAAAACTTTTGAAATTAAATCAGATGGAGTTGTAAACGTTGTAAATTCTAACGGAGAAACTATAATTGAACATACTGTTGAATCTGGAGATATTTGGAGAATGTGCCAAGTAAAAGATGCTCCAATTCAGGATTGGGTTAAATTAGCCGTAAACAGAGCACGAGCAACTAGTGAACCTACAATATTTTGGTTAGATAAAAATAGAGCTCATGATACTCAAGTAATTAAAAAAGTAAATGCATATTTACCAAACCAGAACATTAAAGGGCTAGATATTCGGATTTTATCTCCGATTGACGCAACAAAATTCACCTTGCAAAGAGTAAAAGAAGGAAAAGATACTATTTCTGTTTCTGGAAATGTTTTGCGTGACTATTTAACAGATTTATTTCCGATTTTAGAACTAGGAACTTCTGCTAAAATGTTATCTATTGTTCCTCTAATGAATGGTGGTGGACTTTTTGAAACTGGTGCCGGTGGATCAGCTCCAAAACATGTACAACAATTTATAGAAGAAGGACATTTACGTTGGGATTCTTTAGGTGAGTTTTTAGCATTAGCTGTTTCTTTAGAGCATTTAGGACAAACAACTAAGAATGATGAAGCTCTGGTCTTAGCAGAAATGCTAGATCTAGCAACTGATAAATTTTTAGATAATAAAAAATCTCCTTCTCGTAAAGTTGGTGAATTAGATAACAGAGGTAGTCATTTTTACTTAGCTACATATTGGGCTGAAGCATTGGCTAACCAAGATAGAAATACCGTATTAAAACAACGTTTTACAACCATTGCACAAGAACTTGAGGCTAACGAAAACACTATTGTAAGTGAGTTAAATTTAGCTCAAGGTTCTGCATTAAATATTGGTGGATATTACAATCCAAATGAAGAAATAACCGAAAAAGAAATGAGACCTAGTAAAACATTTAATGCAATCTTAGATTCACTTTAAGAAAAAACAGTAAAATATTTAAAGGCGATGTAAATTTTACATCGCCTTTTTTAGTTATTTTTGATACATGAGTTTTATAAAAACAACTGAACAAGATTCTAATTACAATCATTTAGAACAAATGAACCTAACTGAACTATTAACTAATATTAATAGTGAAGATAAAACGGTGGCTTATGCTGTAGAAAAATCTTTACCACAGATTACAACTTTAACACATCAAATTGTAAAAAAATTGCAAAATGGTGGTCGATTGTTTTATATTGGCGCCGGAACTAGTGGAAGGTTAGGAATATTAGATGCCTCAGAATGTCCACCAACATTTGGCGTACCACATGAATTGGTTGTTGGTTTAATCGCTGGTGGAGACATAGCCATTAGAAAAGCCGTAGAAAATGCTGAAGACTCTACTACTCAAGGTTGGTTAGATTTGAAAGAGCATCAAATCTCTAAAAAAGACATTGTTATAGGAATTGCAGCTTCTGGTACTACTCCATATGTAATAGCTACCCTAGAGAAATGCAATCAAAATAATATTGCTACAGGATGTATTACATGCAATCAAAATAGTCCGTTATCTCAAGTTTCTAAGTTTCCAATAGAAGTAGTTGTTGGTCCAGAATTTGTAACAGGAAGCTCAAGAATGAAAGCAGGAACTGCTCAAAAAATGGTTCTGAATATGTTAACTACATCAACCATGGTTTTACTTGGAAAAGTAAAAGGAAATAAAATGGTAGACATGCAATTATCTAATGACAAACTAGTAGATAGAGGTATAAAAATGTTAGTAAAAGAATTACAAATTGAGTATACTGTAGCCTCAAAACTATTGGCAACTCATAAAAATGTTAGAACAGCAATTTTAAATTATAAAAATGGGCGTAAATCATAATTTATTAAGCAAAGGGATAAAACAATTATCTGTTTTATTGCTTTTGTTAATTCTTTCTCCAATTTCTTTAAATATGGCTTTTAAAGCCTTTAAAAGAACAGAAATTTCTGATCTTATTGCTTATAGCATTTTAGCATTCTCTATTTTATTAATAATTTGCACACTAATACTAGCTTTTAAAACTTTTAAAACCCTTTTAGACGGATTGTTTAATAAGTAAAAATGAAATCACGAAAGAGCATACATAAACTACTCAATTGGGAATATTGGCCAGCATCAATGTTTTACATACCCAATATCCCCTATGCTTTATATCATGCCGTAAAGGCAAAGAATTTGGTTTTCTACACTGCAGTTAACCCTTCTATAGAAAACTCAGGAATAGGTACGGAATCTAAGTATAAAACCATGCAACTTCTACCGAAGCAGTATTTACCAACAACTATTTTTCATAAGGCGGATTCAGATATTAATAGCACACTAACAGATGTAAAAAAAGCAACTATTTGTTTTCCTTTAATAGCAAAACCAGATATTGGTTTTAGAGGTTTACTAGTTCAAAAAATAGCTTGTGAAGATGAACTCAAGTCGTATTTAGAAAAATATCCTATTGATATTCTTATCCAAGAGTTTTTGACAGAAGAAAATGAATGTGGAATTTTTTATCATCGCTTTCCTGGAGAAAATAAAGGAAAAATCACATCTATAACACTTAAAAAGTTTTTACATGTTATTGGTGATGGTGAAAAAACGCTAGAACAGTTAATTCTATCTTGTAAAAGAGCAAAAAATTACTACCCTTTAATTCAAAAAAAACTACCTTTTCCTTTTGACACCGTTATTGCAAAAGACAAAAGAATAAAACTCTCTGACATAGGAAATCACTCCAAAGGAACACAATTTATCAATGGAAACCATCTCGTATCTTGTAAGTTGGAAGAAATGTTGAATTGTTTAAACAAACAAGTAGATGGGTGGTTTTATGGAAGATTAGATGTGAAATACAATTCTTTTAAGGACTTAGAAAACGGTAATTTTAAAATTCTAGAACTAAATGGGATTTTAGCCGAACCAACTCATATTTATGATGCTAATCATACAAACTACTTAAAAGCCTTAAAAGAAATAAGAATACACTGGAAACAATTGTATAAAATAGCTAGAATCAACCACGACAAAAACCAAGTCCCATATAGCTCAACAATTGGCTTACTAAAAGATGTAAATGAATTAAAAAAATACACTAAAAACATTGCTCGATTAAGCAAGGATTAATTACTCAATATGTTTTTTTTGGAGTTGTGAACACTAAGCTAAATTCACCTCTTCAATTCTATTCCTAATTATTTTTCACAAAAGACAATAATTCTTCTTAGAAATAGACCACTACCAAACATCACACTAACAAGTTAAACACCAATAACTTAAACTCGATGAAACAACAAATAGAATCTACTCAATAACTAGATTTTAATTTTTGGCACGCTCTTTGAAATTTCTGTTTTAACGTGGAAGCTGAAAACCGTATAGAGTAAGCAGAATTTAAAACTAGAAATTATGAAAAAAGCACTACTATTATTGTTAGGAATAATGTCTTTTACCTCTGTAATTGCAAATGACATTAACACAAAAACTACAATTAACACTCGTTCTGATGATGCAGTTACATTTATTGAAAAAGGTGTTCAGTTTCATATATTCTTAAATGGAGATTTTGAATTCAATACTCAAGCTAGAAACCGAGATTATTATAATGACAGAAGATATAACCAAAATAATGTAAGAATTGATAGAGATTATAAAGGGCGAATTAGACGTATAGGAAGCAACTATATTCGTTACGATTATAAGGGAAATGTTACACGAATTGGCAATGTTAGAATCTATTATAATAGAGGATTGCTTAGAAGAGTTGGTGATTTAAAAGTTTCTTATAATAGTTGGGGTGATCCATATTTTTATGGAAATGTACATAGAAACTATTATGATTCTGACATTTACTTTTCTCTAAACTTAGGTTCAATATTCAACTATAATGATCGTTATTTTTACAACCATAACTTTAAAAATAATTATAGAAAATATAGAGAAGATAAATACTATTATTACTATAAAGTAAGACCTAATGGAAAAGTTGGTAAACGAGGTAAGATTATAAAAAGAAGAAAAGCTGGAGTTAAACCTAGAAAAAATTACAATAACAACAAAAGGAAAGTATATTCTAATAGAGGTAAATCTGGAGTAAACACTCGTAGAAATAATTATAATACGACTAAAAGGAAAGCTGTACCTAAAAAAGTTGTAAAAAGGAGAAAAACAACGACAAGTAAAAAAACTACTCCTTATAAAAGAACAAAAATAAAAAAAGAAACTATAAGAAGAAGTTCTACTAAAAGAAATGAGAAAAGGAGAGGGTAAAAACCTTTTGCAATAAAAAAACCCGCTAAAAGCGGGTTTTTTTTATGATACTGTTAATTATCTAATCAATTTTCGATACTTAATACGTTTTGGCATCAAGTCTCCACCTAAACGTTTCTTTTTATTCTCTTCATAATCACTAAAACTGCCTTCAAAGAAATACACTTCACTATTACCTTCAAAAGCTAAAATATGTGTACAAACTCTATCTAAAAACCATCTATCGTGACTAATTACCACTGCACAACCTGCAAAGTTTTCTAGACCTTCTTCTAAAGCTCTTAATGTATTCACATCTAAATCATTTGTTGGTTCATCTAATAAAAGTACATTCCCCTCTTCTTTTAGAGTCATTGCTAAATGCAGTCTATTTCTTTCACCTCCAGAAAGGGTTGAAACTTTTTTATTTTGCTCACTTCCTGCAAAATTAAATCGACTTAAATATGCACGAGAGTTTACTTGCTTTCCTCCCATTGTAACCAATTCTTGGTCATCAGAAAAGTTAGACCAAATAGATTTATCTGGGTCTATATTAGAATGCGCTTGATCTACATATGCAATCTTTGCTGTTTCACCAACTTTAAAACTTCCTGCATCCGGATTCTCTTCACCCATAATCATTTTAAAAATAGTCGTCTTACCAGCACCATTTGGCCCAATAATTCCAACAATTCCTGCTTGTGGTAAATTAAATTCTAAATTATCATATAATAATTTATCTCCAAAAGCTTTAGAAACCCCTGATGCTTCTATTACGTTTGTTCCTAAACGAGGTCCGTTCGGAATGTAAATTTCTAATTTATCATCCAATTGCTTTTGATCTTGACTCATCAACTTATCATAACTCTTTAAACGAGCTTTTTGCTTTGTTTGACGGCCTTTTGCTCCTTGACGAACCCATTCCAACTCACGTTCTAATGTTTTCTGTCTCTTAGAAGCTGTTTTACTTTCTTGTGCTAAACGTTTTGATTTTTGATCCAACCAAGAAGAATAATTTCCTTTCCAAGGAATTCCTTCACCTCTATCTAATTCTAAAATCCAACCAGCAACATTATCTAAGAAGTATCTATCGTGTGTTACGGCGATTACCGTTCCTTTATATTGTGCCAAATGATGTTCTAGCCAATGTACTGATTCTGCATCTAAGTGATTGGTAGGCTCATCTAATAATAAAATTTCTGGTTCTTGTAATAGCAATCTACACAAAGCAACTCTTCTTCTTTCTCCACCAGATAAGTTTTTAATTGGAGTATCACCATCTGGAGTTCTCAAAGCATCCATAGCTATTTCTAACTTCGTATCCAATTCCCAAGCATTAGAGGCATCAATTTGATCTTGAAGCTCTGCTTGTTTCGCCATCAATTTGTCCATCTTATCTGCATCAGAATACACTTCTTCTAAACCAAACATATCGTTGATTTTATTGTATTCTTCCAAAATTGCAACAGTTTCAGCAACACCTTCTCTTACAATTTCAATAACGGTTTTATCGTCATCTAATTTTGGTTCTTGTTCTAAATAACCAACTTTGTATCCATCTGAAAAAGTAACATCTCCTTGAAAATTGGTCTCTGTTCCAGCTATAATTTTTAATAAGGTTGATTTACCAGAACCGTTTAAACCAAGGATTCCGATTTTTGCTCCATAGAAGAAGCTTAAATAAATATCTTTTAAAACTTGTTTGTTTGTACTTTGATAGGTTTTCGAAACCTTATTCATCGAAAAGATGACTTTCTTATCGTCTGACATAATCGTAAATTAATTTAGTAAGTAAAATTTGAAGATTAAACTCTTCCTTTAAGTGCATTAAATACCCAAGCTATTGCAAAAAAGCCAATTCCAACAGCTGCAAAACCCCAACCTGAAACTTCTCTATATCTAAAAGCACCCAATGCGATTAGCCCCAGCCCAACAAGTATCATTATAAAAGTTGCCCAAGCCAATACGGTATTTTTATTCATTGCCATAATCATTTCGTTTTAATCGTTGAAAGGCAAATATCGTAATTATTTGTGGATTAAAATAGTAAGTCTTTGTTGAGTTTTCTACAAACTAGCAGCAAGTCTTGCTCCTTGATCTATGGCTCTTTTAGCATCTAATTCTGATGCGAAATCTGCACCACCTATTACATGAACTTTTACTCCATTGTTTTGTAACGGTTCTAAAAGTTCTTTTAATGGATTTTGACCAGCACAAATAACAATCGTATCAACTTCTAAAGTTTTAGCTTCTTCATTTTGAATATAGTGCAAGCCAAGATCATCAATCTTTGTATATTCTACTCTATTAATGAATTGAACATTCTTTTTCTTCAATGTAGATCTATGAATCCATCCAGTAGTTTTCCCTAGTTTTCCTCCAAATTTCCCTTTACTGCGTTTAAACATAAAAATTTCTCTTGGAGAAGGTTCTATTTCGGCTTTAATTCCCTCAATACCACTTCTGGCTGTTAAGGTTTTGTCAATTCCCCATTCCTTTAACCAAGCATCAATATTTTGAGAAGTACTCTCTCCTTCATGTGCCAAATATTCAGAAACATCAAATCCAATTCCTCCAGCCCCAATTACTGCAACTCTTTTCCCAACAGGTTTTTTATGTTTTAAGACATCAATATAATTCAACACTTTCTTATGTTCTATTCCTTTTATTGATGGCTTTCTAGGTTTTATTCCGGTTGCTAGAATCACTTCATCAAAATCACCCTTTAAGTCTTCTGCAACAACTCTTTCATTTAGTTTTACAACTACATTATGAATCTCTAATTGTCTTTTAAAATACCTAATTGTTTCATAAAACTCTTCTTTTCCTGGAATCTGTTTTGCGATATTAAATTGTCCTCCAATTTCTGAATCGGCATCAAACAAAGTTACAACATGTCCTCTTTGCGCAGCGATTGTTGATGCAGCTAAACCTGCTGGACCAGCACCAATTACAGCTATTTTCTTTTTATTTTCTGTAGGATTATAATTCAGTTCTGTTTCATGACACGCTCTTGGGTTCACCAAACAACTGGCTACTTTTTGCTTAAAAACATGATCTAAACACGCTTGATTACAACCAATACAGGTATTAATTTCATCGTCTTTTTCTGCTTCAGCCTTATTTACCCATTCTGGATCTGCTAAAAATGGACGCGCCATAGAAATAATATCTGCATCTCCATTTGCTAAAACTTTTTCTGCTGTTTCTGGCATGTTAATTCTGTTGGTTGTTATCAAAGGAATAGAAACTTCACTTTTCATTTTTTTAGTAACCCAAGTAAATGCAGCTCTAGGAACAGAGGTAGCAATCGTAGGTATTCTAGATTCATGCCAACCAATTCCTGTATTAATAATTGTGGCTCCAGCTTTTTCAATTTCTTTCGCCAGCTGTACAACCTCTTCCCAATCACTTCCATTTTCCACCAAATCTAACATTGATAATCTGAAAATAATGATATATTCTTTTCCGACAGCTTCTCTTGTTTGTTTTACCAATTCTATTGGAAGACGCATTCTATTTTCATACTCACCTCCCCAACTATCTGTTCTCTTGTTTGTTCTTTTAACTATAAATTCGTTGATTAGATACCCTTCTGAGCCCATTATTTCAATTCCGTCATAACCAGCAACTTTAGAGAGTTTAGCACAATTCACAAAATCTTTAATGGTTCTTTTAATTCCCGATTCGGCTAATTGAAAAGGTTTAAATGGTGTAATTGGTGATTTAATATTTGATGGAGCAACACTAAATGGATGATATCCATATCTTCCAGCATGCAGAATTTGCATACATATTTTACCCCCATGTTTGTGTACTTCATCAGTAATAACTTTATGACTTTCGGCATGCTTTTTTGTCGACATTCTTGCAGAAAACGGAGCAGTCCAACCTTGTCTGTTTGGCGCAATACCACCAGTTACTATCAACCCAACGCCTCCTTTTGCTCTTTCTCCATAGTACCTCGCTATTCTTTCTAAACCATTTTTCTCCTCTTCTAATCCTGTATGCATGGACCCCATTAAAATTCTATTTTTTAATGTGGTAAACCCTAAGTCTAATGGCTCAAAAATGTGCTTGTACTTCGTCATAATGTATCTTAATTTACTATGCATGCATAATACATGCAAGGTACTATAAATATTTGAAAACAAAAAAACTCAAGAAATAGTTTTCTTGAGTTTTATAAAGTACAAATTGAAAATATTTAATACAAATACCCCATTTTTCCTTGCTGATAATCACGCATCGCTTCCATAATTTCAGTTTGCGAGTTCATTACATAAGGACCGTATTGAGCTACTTTTTCTTGTATAGGTTCTCCAGAAAGGACTAATAAGGTACTTTCTTTTTTGGATTCTAATTCAATAAAATCTCCATCTTGATTGAAAGTAACCATCTGTATTGCTCCTTTCTTCAATGTTACTTTATCGTTTACCATAACCTCTCCATCCAATAAATAGACTAAAGACTGATGATTCATCGGAATATTGATATTGATTGAGCCTTTTTCTTTGGCATTAACTGTAAAAACATTTACTTCCGTTTGTGTTTTTATCAAACCATTTTTACCATCTTGTTCACCAGCGACCACTTTTAATTGAATTGTTTTGCCTATATTTTCAACAATGGGTATGTCTTCATTTTTAATATGTTGATAATTTGGTGTCATCATTTTATCCTTCGCGGGTAAATTTAACCACAATTGAATTCCTTCTAGATCACCACCTCTTTTCACAAATTCTTTGGATGGACCTTCTGCATGAATTACTCCTCTACCAGCTGTTGTCCACTGCACATCTCCTGCTTTTACTAACATCTCGTTCCCTAAAGAATCTCGATGCAACTGCTCACCTTTAAAGAGTAAGGTTATAGGTTCAAATCCACGATGTGGATGTGGCCCCAAATCAAACGGGTTATTAAATTCGCTAATTGCATAAGGTCCGTAATGATGTAATAATAAAAAAGGATCTACATTTTCTATATTTTCAGTTGGCAATGGCTGTCTTAGTCGAATTGGTCCCATATTTACTAAAGGACTACCTACTTTATGCGCTATTGTTTTTAATGTTTTCATTTTTAATTTCATTTAATTTATTTCCCAGGGGAAATATTTTTGTAAATTTTTTTATTCTGTTTTAACTTTTAAAGAAGTTTATATCATCTAATTTTATCTAGTAAAATGCTTAATTGTTCAGCTTCTGCGTCTGATAAATTTTCAATAAAGTCGAGCTTAATATTCCCATCAATATCTTTTAACATTGCTAAGCCTTGAGTAGAAATACTAATATAAACAACCCTTCTATCGTGATCACAACGAATACGTTCTATCAATTTCTTGTCACACAATTTATCCATTAATCGAGTCGCATTTGGTGCACGCTCAATCATTCTATCTTTAATAATTTGAACTTTTATTGGTTCATTTGCACCTCTCAAAATTCTAAGAATATTAAATTGCTGTGGTGAGATTCCGTATTGTTTAAAAAATTCATTTTCCTTACTATTGATCCAATTCGCTGTATATTTTATATTAATAAGCGCTTTTATTTTATTGTTTGGAAAATTTGAATTGATGTCTTTTGCTATATCGCCCATTTTCTTTAGTTCTATTTCTCACTACAATTAGAAGTAGTTAGCTGTTTTTATTAAATTAATTCCTTCATTATTTTATTAAACTCGTCTGAAGTCGGAATCAGATACACTTCACCGTCAACAAATAATGTTGGAAATTTCAGCATTCCACCATACAATTCTTTAGTATGATCTTTGGCTTCAGCATCCACAGATATATCTTTGTAAATAAATGGAATTTCTGACATTCTTAAATAGTTTTTAAACGCTACAGTATGCGCATGCCCTTTTTTTCCGTATAAAATTACCCTCATATTCTTATCTCATTTCTGAGTACAAATTTACGAAAAATATACTTATTTTCCAAGGAAACTATTTTAAGTGTAATTAACTGTTTGCCTCTCCGTATAAAAGACAATATTACTTCATCAAAACATCATTATATTCTGGAGTTTTATCGAATACTCATTATCACTTAGCCTTTAAACTCAACTTTAACATGAGCACCATCACAATACGGTTTGTTCTGTGATGCTCCACACCTACAAAATGCTGTCGTTTTATTCTTCTTCTCGGTTGTTCCGTTAGAATTTGCTACATGTAAAGTTCCATATACTAATAATGGTCCATTTTCCAAAGCTTCTACTTTTGTTTCTATATGTGACTCTTCAGAGTTTTTTCCAGCAACAACATAAGATAAGGCTCCAGAAGGACACGCTTCTACTTGCTTTTTTAATTCTTCAGTGGTAGCATTCTCAATCTGAATCCAAGGCTTTTCATCGGGCTTATATACTTTTGGTAATTTTTTAACACATACTGCAGCATGAATGCATTTTCTCGGCTTCCATAGAATAGTTAATTCTCCGTTTGAGTACTCTTTAATAATCTCTTTCTTGTCAGACATGCTATATATTTTTTAATTTATAATGCTTTTTGAAAAACCGAAACAGCTTCTTTCAATGTTTCCTTTAATTCTTCATTTACTATACTTCCACCTTTAAAGTTATCATAAAAACTTGGCAATGAGAAATCTGCTACTATATTTCCTCCCATATGCGGGAAACCATTTTTAGCAATTGACAATGCAGAGCTTCCACCTCTTCCACCTGGAGATGTTGCCATCAATAACATTGGAGTATTGTTCCATAATTTTTGCTCAATACGAGACATCCAATCGAATACGTTTTTAAACGCAACTGAAAAATTACCATTATGTTCTGCTAATGACAAAATAATTCCATCTGTTCCTTGAATTTCATCAAAGAACCGTTGTGCACTTTCTGGAATTCCATTTTCTGTTTCGGTATCTATACCGTACACTGGTAAAGGAAAATCGTTTAAGTCTAAAACTGATACTTCAACTTGTTTTACTAAACCAGATGCATACACAGATAACTCCTTATTGATTGATTTTTCACTATTACTTCCAGCAAATGCTACTACTTTCTTCATCTGTATTTATTATTTTATTTCTGATTTTATTTGGGTCTGTCCTTTTATCATCTTTGCGACTGGACATTTCCCTGCTATTTCTAATAATTTTTCTTTCTGTTCTTGGGTTACATTTTTTTCAAATGAAATTTCTTCCAACAATGATTTTATGATTCCCTCTGAAGTTAATTCCTGTCTCTGAGTAACATTCACCGTAATCTTTCCCAAATCCCATTCTTTTCTATCCGCATACATTCGTAAAGTAATTGCTACACATCCACCAATAGCAGTTAGTAAATATTCTACTGGTGTTGGTCCATTATCATCTCCTCCTTTAGCCACTGGTTCATCTATAACTGCATAATGATTTCTCATTTTTGCTTCTGCTATATAATTTCGATTGGTAAGTATTACTTTTGAAATAGGATTGTTTGCCATTTTATTTATTTTTCTTATAAATATAAGAAATCACTAATAAGATCATTGCAATTATTGCCCCCATTTGTTCTCCATCTCCAACCATTATATGAGCAAAAATTGCAAAAACAAAAGCAAAGAAAAACCCTGCATATGCCCATTCTTTCATTTTTTCAATGCCAACAAACCAGATTGCAATCAATCCAAAAATTTTAGCGACAGCATATGGGTAAATAATATATGTTGGATATCCAAAATTGGTAAACATCCCAGCTATTTCATCGTGATTAAAAAGGTACATTCCTGCAGAAAACAGTAGCAATACAGTTAATAATCCTGTTGAAACATAATAGATAATTTTTTTAGTTTTCATTTTAGTTGGTTTTAAATTCTAGGCAAAGCTACAACAAATATATTTATTTTCCTAGGAATATATTTCCACGTTACATTAACAGCCATTTTAACGTACATTTTTGTACATTAGCCTACTCAAAATTCAAGTAATTAAATGGACTTAAACTTCAATAAAAACGAAGATCACAATAAGCTTTTAGCATCTAAATTAAAACAGGAACTTGCAAAAGTTAAATTAGGTGGCGGTAAAAGCAGAATTGAAAAACACAAATCAAAAGGTAAATTAACTGCTCGTGAGCGCATTGACTACCTTTTAGATGATAAAGCAAAATCAATTGAAATTAGTGCTTTTGCTGGTGAAGGCATGTATAAAGAACACGGCGGCTGCCCTTCTGGTGGTGTTGTTGTGAAAATCGGCTATGTAAAAGGCAAACAATGTATAGTTGTTGCCAATGACGCAACCGTAAAAGCTGGCGCTTGGTTTCCAATAACTGCTAAGAAAAACCTAAGAGCACAAGAAATTTCTATAGAAAATAAATTACCAATTATCTACTTGGTAGATTCGGCTGGTGTGTATTTACCTCTACAAGATGAAATTTTCCCTGACAAAGAGCATTTTGGACGTATTTTCAGAAACAATGCTATTATGAGCAGTATGGGAATCACTCAAATTTCTGCCATCATGGGAAGCTGTGTTGCAGGAGGTGCTTATTTACCAATTATGAGCGATGAAGCATTGATTGTTGACAAAACAGGAAGTATCTTTTTAGCAGGAAGTTATTTAGTAAAAGCAGCTATTGGAGAATCTATTGATAATGAAACCTTAGGAGGCGCAAGTACGCATTGTGAAATTTCTGGTGTAACAGACTACAAATCTAAAGACGATAAAGCTGCCTTAGATACTATCAAAAACATCATCGATAAAATTGGGGACTATGATAAAGCTGGTTTTAATCGCGCTGCTTCAAAAGAGCCTACAAAAGATGAAAATGAAATTTTCGGGATTTTACCAAAAGCCAGAAATGAGCAATATGATATGGTTGAAATCATTGAACGCTTAGTTGATGATTCAGAATTTGAACAATATAAAGAAGGCTACGGAAAAACTATTTTAACAGGTTATGCAAGAATTGATGGTTGGGCTGTTGGAATTGTAGCAAACCAGCGTAAGTTGGTGAAAACTACAAAAGGAGAAATGCAATTTGGTGGTGTTATCTATAATGATAGTGCAGATAAAGCAACTCGTTTTATTGCTAATTGTAATCAGAAGAAAATTCCATTGGTATTTATACAAGATGTTACTGGCTTTATGGTTGGTAGTAAATCTGAGCACGGGGGAATTATAAAAGACGGAGCTAAAATGGTAAATGCAGTCAGTAATTCAGTAGTTCCTAAGTTTACCATAATTATTGGTAATTCTTATGGAGCAGGAAATTATGCCATGTGTGGAAAAGCATACGACCCAAGATTAATTGCTGCTTGGCCAAGTGCAGAATTAGCTGTAATGAGTGGTAATTCTGCCGCAAAGGTTTTATTACAAATTGAAACAGCTTCTTTAAAGAAAAAAGGAGAAGAGATTACTCCAGAAAAAGAAGCAGAATTATTTGACAAAATAAAATCAAGATACGACGAGCAGATTTCTCCATACTATGCTGCATCCAGAATTTGGACAGACGCTGTTATAAATCCATTAGATACCAGAACTTGGATTTCTATGGGAATAGAAGCAGCAAATCATGCACCAATTGAAAAGAAATTTAATTTGGGAATTATACAAGTTTAGTCTTAATTTGTAATCTCAAAAATATAAAAAGAAACAAAAATATAGATCGTAAAAAATGGGAAGAGCATTTGAACTAAGAAAAGGACGTAAAATGAAACGCTGGTCAGCAATGGCAAAAACATTTACCAGAATTGGTAAAGACATTGTAATGGCTATTAAAGAAGGAGGAAGTAATCCTGACGCAAATTCACGTTTAAGAGCTGTAATGCAGAATGCAAAGGCAGCGAACATGCCCAAAGAGAATGTAGAACGAGCTATAAAAAAAGCAACAGATAAAGATACTAGTAACTATAAGGAAGCTTTATTTGAAGGATATGCACCTCACGGCGTTGCTCTTTTAGTTGAAACCGCTACAGATAATAACAATAGAACAGTTGCCAATATCCGTTCTGCATTCAATAAGTGCAACGGGAATCTTGGAACCTCAGGATCTGTAGCTTTTATGTTTGATCATACCTGTACATTTACATTAAAAAAAGAAGATATTAAATCTGATTTAGAAGAATTGGAATTGGAATTAATCGACTTTGAAGTAGAAGAAGTATTTGATGATGAAGATGGTGTTATTATATATGCTCCTTTTGAACAATTTGGAGCCATACAATCTTTCTTTGAAGAAAATAATGTAGAAATTCTATCGTCTGGTTTTGAAAGAATTCCAACTACAACTTCAAAGTTAACAGAAGAGCAACAAACAGATGTTGACAAATTACTTGAGAAACTAGAAGATGATGATGATGTGCAAAATGTATATCATTCTATGGAAATGTAATCTATAAATAAAATAAAAAAAGCCGTATAGAAATATACGGCTTTTGTATTAGCAGCCTAAAAAAATCAATATAGTATCCCCCGATTTTTCATGACAGCTTTCCCATTGGCTGCTAATCACACACAAACCTACATGTAAATCCTTTATTTGCTTAATATTCACCTACAACTAATATACTACAACTCGTATTTTATCAACTAAAAACTACTACATTTACTCATTATTAAGTTTTTATGAGAAAAAATATTTATAATAGTATTCTTCTACTATCCTTTGCTTTATTAAGTCTTGCCTCTTTTAGCCAAGAAGTATTAATTAAGAATGGTGATCAATGGAGGTATTTTGACAATGGTTATTTAAAGGATAATTGGTTTAAAAAGCTGAGCAACTCAAGTTGGAAAACTGGTTACTCACCCTTAGGTTATGGTGACAAATTAATTACAACTTCTATTAATTATGGCGATGATCAAGATAATAAAGAGATCATAAAATACTTCACAAAAAAAATAACTATCAAAGATGTTTCAAAGTTTAAGGGCTTTGAATTTAGATTACAACGTGATGATGGTGCTATTATTTATGTAAACGGAAAGGAACTGTACAGAGATAATATGCCCGATGGCCGTATAACTCATAAAACGAGGTCAATTCAGGTTATTGATACCGAAGAAGAAGGGCTGTTTTTTGTAAAAATATTTGACACAACTATTTTTAAAAATGGAGATAATACAATAAGTATACAAGTACATCAATGCAACACCTATTCTAGCGATTGTATTTTTAGTTTAGAACTAGTTGGTCATACCGATCCAAAAATACTTACGGAAGTTATCAAAGAACAAATTGATGCAAAAAACACCTTAGAATCAAGAATTGACAATTTAAACCATAATTTTATTTTAAAAAATACATCAACACAATTAGAAATCTATAAAAACTCTAATCAAAACCTTAAGTTTTTATTGTTTTTAGTTTGTTTCTTATTAATCATAACTATTATCGGGAGCTTTATTATTTATTTTAAAAACAGAAACAATGAAGATTCTTTTAAGAATTCTATTCAAAAATTAAATTATGAAGTCATAGAGAACGAAAAACAAATGGTTTCATTTTCTACTCAACTTTTATATTATAGGCAACACCTAAAAGAAGTAAAAGCTGATTTAAATTTTTTAAAAACAGATAATACAAAAGCCCTAAATAACACCATTAAGCAAATAGACTTCATTATTGAAAATAATGACGAGTGGGAGCAGCTAAGATTGCATTTTGACACTGTATTTAGTGGTTTTTACGACAAATTACTTGCTAAATCACCAACGCTTACAGAAACTGAACTAAGGCATTGTATGTTTATAAAACTACACATCCAAACCAAAGAAATAGCTCGAATTTTAAATGTTGATCCAAGATCGGTGCAAACTGCAAGATACCGCATTAAGAAAAAATTAAGTTTAACTGAAGATCAAGATTTGCGAAATTTTTTAATTACAATTTAAAAAGCAAATCCAACGATTTAGTTCGTTGGATTTTTAATAAGTTAATTCACCAATTTGAATTTCTTTTTTCTTATTACTAAGGCGAATTAGTCTAGTCTTTTTTATTTCATTCTTTTGTCCGTAATTAACATAAGTAGTTACTTTTAAAAAAGTTGGTCCTGAAATTTTTTGCTGAGTATCACCATAGTAATTTACATCAATTTTATACTTGCCTTTAATTGCATTTTTTAAAACATATTGCTCTGGCCCAAAACCTCTCATCATATCATTTGACATATATCCTCCTATTTTTGTTTTTCTATTACTGTAAAAACATTTTTCTCCATTTGGTTCAAAAATCCATAAATCAATATCTGTATTATTATGATTCCAATCAATAACAACTCTTACATCTACTTCTGACTCTATTAAATATCTCTTGTCCATATAGGCATACTCTACTTTAGTACCATGCTTTTTTATCAACCTATTAAATTCCTGTAAAGAAATTACTTCTGTACCTTTAAATCTTCTTTGCATGTCTTTTTCTAGAAACTCACCTTTCACAATTCTATATAAAAGATCTAAAGATTTTTGATATTCTCCAGTTTGTTCATACGCCAATGCTAAATCTCTATAAGATTGTATGTCTTCTGGTCTAAGTCTTAATATTTCTTGATAAATAAAAACAGCATAACTCCACAATTTATATTCTTCAAATTTATATGCTAAAGCTTTTAACAATTCAGAATTACTTAAGCCTATCTCTGCAACATTAGTTAAAATTAGTTTAGCAGTTTCTAATTCATTCTTCTTTTTAAAGTAATCTGCAACATCTATAAAGAACGATGGAGACTTGCCATATTCCTCCCTCAGCTTTAAATATTCTTTATAAGCTAATTTTATGTTACTAATAGAATTTAGCACTTTTAAGTATGGAGTATCAGGATTCCAACCCTTTAAATTAATTCTCTCTAAATTATTTTTATCTATCTCTTTTTCTTTTTTATCATCAGATTTGCGTCTTGATCTTCTTCTTGATCTAGTAACAACAACTTCATCCAAAACATTTGCATCTTCTTCTAAAACAACATCAATACTATTATTTGCTCCTGATGTAAACTCAACTTTTCTATACCCCAAATAGGTGAAGACTAAAACATCCCCTCTTTTAACAATCAATGAAAATTTTCCATCAAAATCCGTTTCTGTTCCTATCCTCGTTCCTTTTCTTAAAACACTTACACCAGGTAGAGTACCAGATGTGTCTTTTACAATTCCCCTAATAATTATTTCATTTCTACCTAAATTTGCCCTATTAATTGTATCATTATTAGTATTGTTAATTACAACTGGTCTACTAGTATTAACTGGTTTTTTTATAGAGTGCTTTTTCTCTTGTCTATTATAAATCCAATTTGCAAAAATTTTATATTCATCTTCTAAATTGTTTCTTAATCGCTGCAGTGTTTGTTTTTTATTATTCATCTTAAATGCCAGCAAATCAAAATATTCCTTTTGTAATTCTTTAGGCGGTACAATTTCATGAGTTACATAGTCTTGAACTCTATCTAAAATTAATAGAGAAGTCAATGGGCTAATTACATTATGCTTTTTACTAAATCTAACAATCTCTCTTTCAATCTCTTTGGAGTTAACTATTAAGCTATTTAATTTTCCTTGTGCCCATATAGATTTAATAACACCGTTTCTACTATTGTTCTTTTTTAATTGAAAATTGATTACTGAAACCGTGTCACCTACATTACCTATGTAAATCTTAATATTTTTCTTATTAGTATTACTTTTTCCAGAAATTGAAAAATTATCAGTAACAATGTTCCCAATCTTTGGATATGTTTCAATTTCTTCACCAGAAAAATTAGTTCCAATTATTTGTAATGGTTTGCTTTCTAATTTTTGAATTGCTTCTTTAATTGATGATTGTTGTAGATTAATATAATATCCACCAGAATTATTTGCTAAATATTTTAATTGATTATGATTTGCAGAAATTAAACTATTAATAATATGAGTGATTTTATTAAACTTTAACTTCAAGTTACTTAACGTATTTAAACCGTTTGTAAAAACGAAATTTGTACTAGAATTATCTTTATGAGAGTTAAAAAACTCAAGAGATGTAGCGCCATCATAAGACAAATTAGAAATTCTATATTTCAAAGCACCCCAATCACCGTTTATTATATCAAAAGTTATCTTTTGTTGCTTAATAATATTGAATGCTATGAAATTTACTTTTACATCTTTATTATTTTTAAAGTAATTGTTTAAGAATTCTATTTCAGAATTAATTTTTTTATCTTTTTGAGACAATGAATTATCCCAAAAAACAGTAATTTCTTTAGCTCTTTTGTTTTTTTTCTTTTCAATCTTAAGTTTAGTCGTAAAGTAAAAATAGTTGTTTGATTCAATTAATTTTTGGTGATTAGAATTTAACGGTATTTTTATTAGAATTGGTTTTGAAACCTTGTACCTACTTCTATTTATGTTTGCAAAATAGCTATTTCGTTTTGCATTAAATTTAAAATCATTTAACAAACCTTTACTTATAATAGGCTTATTATTTTGATTCAAAATATTAATTGATAAAGAATATTCCTCTAATTTATTTTTAAAAGAGAATGGGATTTTATAGTAGTATTCCTCTTTATTAAGTATTAGCTTTTGTTGATATGCTAACACAATTCTTTTATATCCTCTCGTTGGAATTGGATAAATTCTAGCCTTGTAGTTATTCCCTTGGGTTTTCTCTAATAGTGCTGGATCAATCTTAGTTCTAACAGTAGTTTCAAAAGCCACTCTAGCTTTTTCTTTCTCAACCACAACTGCTTCTCTTAAATTTCCATTAATATCTAATGCAAATCTTGTAACTGATTGATTTTCTCCTAGCGGAAAATTTAACTCTCCTTCTAAAACTCTATTCGATGAGTTATAAAAACTCATATCGTAAGTTGTTATAGCTATATCACCAACTATTTGAACATTTACCTTAAGTTTTTTAACCGAAATAGTTCCTTTATCAAGTTTAATTTCAGGAATACTCTGAGAAAACAAAGTAGCACAAAATAACATTAGAAACACTAAAGTGAGGATTCTTTTCATAACAATAAAAATTGATTTGCAATTATTATTTACAAGTTACAATTTTTTATTGTTTTACTACGTTGGATTTTCTTTGTATCAGTTTCAACAAATTGAGCTACAAAATAAATTTTTTTTGGAATCTCGTATTTGCTAAGACTATTTGGTGCTGCAAAATTAGTTTCTATTTGTTTTAGAAGAGACTTCTCTGCAGCGCTCAAACTAACATCACTTTCTATAACAAGAATTAATTTTTCTCCTAAAACTTCATCAGGAATTCCTGCAACAAAGAAACGTTGGTTAATTATTTGAGATAATTTCTTCTCTATTTCTTCTGGATGTAATTTAATTCCGCCAGAATTAATGACATTATCATAACGGCCAAGCCATTTAAATTCCGTTTTAGATATAAGCTCTACAACATCATTTGTACTAATTCTTTCTTCGGATACTTTTGGAGCATCAATTATTAAGCAATTTCGATGGTCTTGTGAAATTGAAACGTTTGGTAGAACCTGGTAATAAGACTTCTCGACTGTGCTCGAAGTGACATTCTTGAATTGATTTAATTTTTTAACTGCAATATGAGTAATAGTTTCTGTCATTCCGAAAGTTGCAAATATTTCAGTAGAAACACCTTGAAGTTGGCTTTCTAAGTCTTCAGAAACAATTCCACCTCCAACGATTAACTTCTTCACTTTTTCTATTTCTGAAAATGAGCTTTGCAGTTGCATTGGCACCATTGCAGAAAAATCATAATGCTTTTCTAACCCTTTAAGAGGATTTGAAACAGTATCTACAACATCTAAGCTCCAACCTAGCCCTAAAGCTCTTACCAACATCATTTTTCCCGCTATATAATCTGTAGACATACATAACAAAGCAGTGGTGTTTTCTGGCAGATTGAAAAACGCTCCAGTTGCTAAAGCAGAATTCATCATGAATTCTTTTTTAAGGTGAATCATTTTCGGTTTCCCAGTAGATCCAGAAGTTTTCACTTCAATAAAAGCACTTTTAGAAAACCAGTCTCTTAAAAATTGATGTGTAGATTTAGATAGATTAGCTGAATAACTAATCAGCTCATCGGAAGTTGAAAAAGAATTTCCGTTGAGTTTAAAATCAATATGTAATTGATTATTTTTCATCAATCACAGGAATTTCTACTTTTCCAATTAACTTTTGCTTCCAATTTGTCCAACCATACTTTTTTGAAAAAATCAACAGTAATAATGGATATAAAACAAAAACACCGATGAACATTTCAGCTCCAACCGCTGGTTCTGAAGTATCAATATATAATGCATCGGTTCTAAAAACCATCCAATCTGTAGTGACTAAAAATGCTGCAATAATATTATTTGAAGCATGTAATCCCAATGCTAATTCTGTTCCTTCATCCATTAAAGTTGTAATTCCATAAAACAAACCGGTACCAATATAAAAGACCATTAAGATATAACCCAGTCTTTCTACTTCTGGGTTCATTCCGTGTAGTAACCCAAAAATAACTGAAGTTACAATTAACGGAAACCATCTATTCTTAACCAAAGTTCCAAACCCTTGCATTAAATAACCACGAAAAATTAACTCTTCTGAACTTGTTTGAAAAGGTAAAAACACAAAAGACACAAATACCAATGTAAAAAACGGAATTGGTTGAAAATTCCAAGTATAATCATCTGGAGATAAATACATACCAATAAAAATTGCTATTACAGAGATTGTTCCCCACAATGCAAACGCATAAAAAATCCGATTCCAATCCACCTTCTGTCTAGAAGTAACGATAGATACAAACTTCTTTTTATGTATATATTTCACACAAAAAAACAAGGTTAGCAAGGCAATCATAAAAGTGAAAATCATCAAGAATAAAAACCAACTTGAATTCATTCCAATGTTCATGAAACTTGATTCTGCTCCTTTTATAAATTTATCCATATCGCCATCTACTTCAATAAAAGCAGCTATCATTAAAGGAATACTTGCAAACTGAATACCTAAAAAAACCAAGACCATGGTTAAAATATACATCCAACTTTTATTCTTACCTACAAATCCTCTTTGTATAAAATCCATGCTATTATAAATTAAAATTCCATTTTTTGGAATTATTATAGTGTAAACTTCCTTTTTGTATTTCTAATGGCGAATCGAAATTATTTGTGTACAAGCCTCCAGTTCCAAGTCCTTGTGGCATTGTGTTATTTAAAGTAAATGTCCATTGCGCAATTGCATTTAACCCAACATTACTTTCTAATGCTGACGTAATCCACCAAGCTATATTATGGCTATTTGCTAATTCAATCCATTCTTCACTTCCTTTAAAACCGCCAACTAAGCTAGGCTTTAAAATTATGAATTGCGGCTGTATTGTTTGTATAATTTTTCTCTTTCTTTCTATAGAAAAAACACCAATTAATTCTTCATCCAAAGCAATTGGTAATGGCGTCTTTTCACACAACATTGCCATTTCTTCAAACTGACCTTGTTTGATTGGTTGCTCTATAGAATGAATTTCTAATTCTGATAGTCTTTTTAATTTCTCTAAAGCATTTTTTGGTGTAAATCCTCCGTTTGCATCTACGCGCAATTCAATTTCTGTTGCTGAAAATTCCTTTCGAATAGATTTTAACAAATCTATTTCTGTTTCAAAGTCAATAGCACCAATT
The DNA here is from genome assembly GCA_913062575.1 of uncultured Flavobacteriaceae bacterium. Lineage (GTDB taxonomy): Bacteria > Bacteroidota > Bacteroidia > Flavobacteriales > Flavobacteriaceae > Polaribacter. The sequence continues at coordinate 24,024 of CAJXVT010000040.1, forward strand.
TTCATTTTGATACACGAAAAACCAGCAGCTAATTTTTCTTTAATCTGCCTTTTCATAAACTCC
>CAJXVT010000041.1 GCA_913062575.1 uncultured Flavobacteriaceae bacterium
TATACAGATATAGAAAGTGAAACATTTGCCAAAGGGTTAAATGAAGATGTAGTTCGTGCCATTTCTAAAAAGAAAAACGAACCGCAATGGATGACTGATTGGCGTGTAGAAGCTTATAGAGTTTGGGAGAAAATGGAAGAGCCAGATTGGGCGAACGTTAATTATCCAAAACCAGATTTTCAAGCGTTAGCATACTATTCTGCGCCAAAAGTAAAACCTGTTTTAGATAGTTTAGACGATGTTGATCCAGATTTATTAGAGACTTTTAAGAAATTAGGAATCTCTTTAGAAGAGCAAAAACGTTTGGCTAATGTTGCAGTTGATATTGTAATAGACTCCGTTTCTGTTGCAACAACGTTTAAGAAAACATTGGGTGAAAAGGGAATTATCTTTATGCCTATTTCTGAAGCAATTCAGGAGCATCCAGAATTGGTGAGAAAATATTTAGGAACTGTTGTTCCTACTAGCGATAACTTTTATGCAGCATTAAATTCGGCAGTTTTTTCTGATGGATCTTTCTGTTACATTCCAAAAGGAGTTCGTTGTCCAATGGAATTATCAACATACTTTAGAATTAATGAAGGAGGAACTGGTCAGTTTGAAAGAACTTTAGTAGTTGCTGATGAAGGAAGTTATGTTAGTTATTTAGAAGGATGTACAGCGCCAAGTAGAGATGAAAATCAATTACACGCAGCTGTTGTTGAATTGATCGCTTTAGATGATTCAGAAATAAAATATTCTACCGTTCAAAACTGGTATCCTGGTGATGCGAATGGTAAAGGTGGAGTTTTCAACTTTGTAACAAAAAGAGCTATTTGCGAAACCAATGCAAAAGTTTCTTGGACACAAGTAGAAACAGGTTCTGCTGTGACATGGAAATATCCAAGTTGTATCTTAAAAGGAAACAATTCGGTTGGAGAATTTTATTCAATCGCAGTTACAAATCATTATCAGCAAGCAGATACTGGAACAAAAATGATCCACTTAGGTAAAAACACCAAGTCGACCATTATTTCTAAAGGAATCTCAGCAGGAAAATCTCAAAACTCGTATAGAGGTTTGGTTCATGTTGGAGCAAGAGCAGAGAACGCACGTAATTTTTCACAATGTGATTCATTATTGATGGGGAACGCTTGTGGAGCACATACGTTTCCATATATCGAAGCAAAAAATAAATCAGCACAAATAGAACACGAAGCAACTACAAGTAAAATTGGCGAAGAGCAATTATTTTACTGTAACCAACGTGGAATTGATACTGAAAAAGCAATTGCATTAATTGTAAACGGATTTAGTAAAGAAGTACTAAATAAGTTGCCAATGGAATTTGCAGTGGAAGCACAAAAATTATTAGAAATTAGTTTAGAAGGAAGTGTTGGTTAAACCAACAACAAAGAGATACAACCATGTTAAAAATTAACAATTTACACGCAAGTATAGATAATAAATCAATCTTAAAAGGATTGAATTTAGAAGTGAAAGCAGGAGAAGTTCATGCGATTATGGGGCCAAATGGAGCTGGAAAAAGCACCTTGGCAAACATTATTGCAGGAAAAGATGACTATGAAGTTACTCAAGGAGATATTGAGTTAAATGGAGAAGATATTAGCGAGTTAGCTCCAGAAGAAAGAGCACACAATGGGGTGTTTTTATCTTTTCAATATCCAGTTGAAATTCCAGGAGTTTCTGTAACTAATTTTATAAAAACGGCTATTAACGAAACTCGTAAAGCAAAAGGTTTAGAAGATATGCCGGCTAAAGAGATGTTGAAAATGATTCGTGAGAAATCTGAGTTATTAGAAATAGATCGTAAGTTTTTATCACGTTCTTTAAACGAGGGCTTTTCTGGAGGAGAAAAGAAGCGTAATGAGATTTTTCAAATGGCTATGTTAGAACCTAAATTGGCTATTTTAGATGAAACAGATTCTGGTTTAGATATTGATGCATTGCGTATTGTTGCAAATGGAGTTAATAAACTAAAATCTAAAGACAATGCTGTAATTGTTATCACACATTACCAACGTTTGTTAGATCATATTGTACCAGATTTTGTACATGTTCTTTACGATGGTAGAATTGTAAAATCAGGTGATGCTTCATTGGCTTTAGAGTTAGAAGCAAAAGGATATGATTGGATTAAAAAGGAGTTAGTATAATTCGTTTTGTCATTCTCGCAAGAGCGGGAACCTCATAAAGAATAAAGATTACATTAAAAAGATTCCGCATCAAGTGTGGAATGACAAGAGTCAAAATGGAATTAAAAGAAAAAATAATATCATCTTATGTAGCGTTTGAAAACGATATTGATATCAATTCAGAGATTCACGATATTCGTTCAGAAGCATTTCATAATTTTGAAAAATTAGGGTTCCCAACTAAAAAGTTGGAAGCATGGAAATATACGTCATTAAATTCAGTTTTAAAGAACGACTTTAGCTTATTTCCTAATAAAGAAAACACCGTTGAATTTGCAGATGTAAAGAAGTATTTTATACATGATATAGACACTTATAAAATTGTTTTTATCGATGGTAAATACAGTTCTTTCCTTTCTGATGTTACACATGATGGTAAGGATATTTGTTTATTATCTTCAGCATTATCAAAATCAAAGTACAAGGCAGTTATTGAAAATTATTTCAATAAAATTGCAAAGCAAGATAATTTAACATCGTTAAATACTGCTTTCGCAGACGAAGGAGCTTACATTTATATACCAAAGAATGTTGAGGTAGAAAAACCGATTCAGATTATCAATTTTACCACAGGTTCTGAGGCAGCAACATTGGTACAACCTCGTAATTTAATAGTGGTTGAAGAAAATGCACATGTTCAAATTATTGAACGCCACCAGAGTTTAACGGATAACGCGGTGTTAAATAACGTAGTTACTGAGGTTTTTGCAGCAAGAAACTCAACAGTAGATTTCTATAAAATACAGAATGATAATACCAATGCTTCATTGGTTGATAATACATACATAGAACAAAAAACAAATAGTGTTGTTTCTGTGCATACGTTTTCTTTTGGAGGAAATATTACTAGAAACAACTTGAACTTTTACCAAAGAGGAGAGCATATCGATTCTATTTTAAAAGGAATTACAATTATTGAAGGAAAACAACATGTAGATCATCATACTTTGGTACATCATATAGAGCCAAACTGTGAAAGTCACCAAGATTATAAAGGGATTTATGATGAACGTTCTACCGGAGTTTTCAACGGAAAAGTAATTGTAGACAAAGAAGCTCAGAAAACAAATGCATATCAGAAAAATAACAATGTGTTAATGAGTAATAGAGCAACCATTAATGCAAAACCGCAATTAGAAATTTTTGCAGATGATGTAAAATGTTCTCACGGTTGTACCATTGGGCAATTAGATGATGAAGCGTTATTTTACATGCAACAACGTGGAATTCCTAAAAAAGAAGGAAAAGCATTATTGATGTATGCTTTTGCAAATACGGTGTTAGAAAGTGTAAAAGTTCCAGAAGTAAAATCAAGAATTAATAAATTGATTGCAACTAAATTGGGTGTCAATCTAGGATTTGATTTATAGGAGTCACAGACTCTTTAGATATAAAATAAAAACCACGCATTTGCGTGGTTTTTTTATGCGTACAAATGCGCTAATCTTAAATAGGGTGTTTTTACGTAATTATAAATGGCTGAACCTTTATAATTTAACTGTTTTCAAAAACTACTGATTATGACAGCTTCTACAGCCAATTCACCAACTCTTCAAAACACTCCAAAACTAGCACAAACATCAACGGTTAAAACAACTTCAGCAAAAAAAGTTACTCCAAAACAAGCAACATCAAAAACTGCTAATGCTATTGCTAAAAAAGATATTCCAGGAATTTCTCAAGAGGTTATTTATGAGTTGAGTGATGAAGTTAATAATATGCTGTCGTTTGCTGTATATAATGGTTTAACGGTTAATACAGAAGTGAACCCATTAATTCAAAATAGTAATGTAGATGATTTAATAAATGCGCATAATTTATTGTGTAAAAATGTGGCGCCAGCAACACCAAAATCTATTGTATATACTAAAAAACTGTATGAAAAAGGAACTAAAAAATCCATATTTAATAAACTTCCATTGTTAAGAAACTTAATGATATTAGCAGTGTTATTTTTAATTGCATTTATTGCAACTGGGCAGTCATCACTTGTAAATAATGACTCTTTGAAAGACGGTATTATGGATAGTAATGGTACCTCGTTAGTTTTAAACTTATTTTATTTAGCTTCTGTTGCAGGTCTAGGGGTTCTGTTTTATCTATTAAAAGAAGTGAGTACTTCTTTAAAAAAAGGAACCTTAGTGCCAGAAGATTATATTGCATATATGTCTCAGATATTATTAGGAATCATGGCAGGGTTAATTCTGTCAGAGATTTTAGCATCATATGTAGTTGATCCCAATACTAATGCAAGCATGTTTAATAAGAGTGTATTAGCTTTAATAGGAGGATTCTCTTCAGATGCTATTTTTAGTATTTTACAAGGGGTAATTAATAAGGTGAAAAGTATTTTTATTGCGCCGAATCCAAATACTCCATAAAAATAAGCTTTAGAGATCGTCATTTGGTTATTTCCAGATTGCATATGCTAAAGTCGTTCACATTAATTCCTAATTTGTAGAATTTGGATGCTCCAATAATAGATGGATAGTAGGCAAAATGTGAATTAAAAGGTTTTTCTTTATGAAAAAGAATATAACTGGTAACGTTTTTAGCTTTTGTAATTAAGTGATTCTCTAAGTAAGCATTCAAATACTCTTCCTTTTTATGACCTTTATTGTCCATGTGTTTCGTTGATTCTAAACTAAAAACACGAAAACCATTCTCTTTTAAGCTCTTTAAAAGATACCTACTATCAGAGATAAATATTTTATTGCTATTACCATTATATGTTTTTTTAGCATCATTTATTATACTCGATAACAGTTTGTCTTTAGCATCTTTACTAACAGGTTTTAATTTTGAATCATCAAAATCATCAAAATAATTTAAACACCTATAATGCACTACATCTATTTTATCATAAAAAAGTGTAGCATATTTTTCATTTAATAATGTGTCAATTTTATGATCACCAGATGCAATTAATTCATTGAATAAATGCCTTGTTTTGGCTTCCCATTTTCCATTTGGATATTGATGTGCAAGAATGTTTTCTGCACAGTAGATTAAGTATGTTTTATTGTTGACTAAAGAGTTGTTATTAGAGAATTTTTCTAGTTTGCTTAATGTTGATATAAAAATAACCCTAAACTTAAATGGGTTTAATTTTATTTTTTCAAGGTTTACTTTTTCATTATGCCATACTTCAGAAAAGGATAATGGGCTGTTGTGATAAATATGAAACGCAAAATTATTTTTTTGTGATAAATAATAGGTTGTTAATATGCCTTTCATTCGATCAACAATACCTCCATGATTTATGACTCCATCTGCTGAATAAATTAACCTATTATTGTTTTTAGTAAAGGAAAAATATAATTTATTAGAAAAAGGGTTTATGCCTTTAAGAAGTACATTTAGATAAAGGAAAAACAATATTTTCTTATCTCTATCTATGGGTATGGATTTACCAATTGTACGAAGTAGCATAATTTAGTGTGGAGGGGAAGGTTATAAGCTGCAATATAAATAGAATATTTAACAATTTTAGAATTAATGAATTGATTCCAATACTCCTTTCAAAAAGGTGTTAATATTAATATGAGCTAGTCCCATTCTTACAATTACTAAATCTTGATCTGGAAATACAAAGACAAATTGCCCTTGATAGCCACTCGCATAAAACATGTTTTTGGGAACATCGGGGAATTGCCCTTCAGCATTTAACCAAAAATGTCCTCCGTAGGTTCCGTTAGAGCCGTTTGTTGGAGTTGTAATGTAATGCATCCATTCTTTATTGAATAGTTGTTCTCCGTTCCAGTTACCCTTGTTTAAATACAATAAACCAAATTTAGCCCAATCCCTTGGCGTTGCCCAAGCATACGAAGATCCCACATAGTTTCCAGACATATCAGTTTCAATTACCATAGAGTTCATGCCAATTTTATCAATAAAATCACTGTACCAATAATCTAAATACTTTTGATGCGTATCAAATTTTGATCTAATAACACCTGAGAGCAAATTACTGGTTCCAGAAGAGTAATTCCAAGTTTCATTAGTTTTACCAACAAATTGCTTTTTAGCTTGTTGCTTTGCCATGTTTTTCTCTAAGAACAGCATTTTAGTAACATCAGAAATACTATTGTAGTCTTCATTCCATTCTAAACCACTATTCATGTGCAATAAATCATTAATAGAAATATTTTTTCGATCGTCATTTTGCCATTCTGATATTGGTGCTTTGTCGTTGATGTTTATTTTTCCTTGGTATTGCATCACTCCGAAAACCGTACTCATGATACTTTTGGTCATAGACCAGCCTAGAATTCGAGAGCTTTTAGTAAAGCCAGTATCGTATTGCTCAGCAATAATCTGGTTTTTATGAATCACAACAACTGCTCTTGTTTGTGTGTTGTTGGTAAATAAATTTGAAACTGAAGTGTTCAATTTAGCATAATCTACAGATTTAAAGAGGGTGTCTTTTTGTCCTGCGTTTCCAAAAGGAAAAGGAGTTGTATTGTTAGGATTGGTTCTTTTAGGAGTTCGAACTTCTAAAGAAATGTCAAAATCAGCATCAATTAAAACACTTCCTAGGCCTTCTCGATAGAATGCTTTTCTAGTAAGTAGCCCAAATACAGAAGTTGTTGAAGTCTTTGTTGTTTTATCAACGGTATCCGTTCCTAAATTAATAGGAGAAAAGTTATTGTCTGTACTATCGGTAAAAGCTATTGGCCTTTCTGCTAAAAAGACAGAAGAATTCATGCTTTTTGCTGAATATCCAGCAATAATATTCAGTTTTGGGTAGTTTATTAGAACAATTAAAACAACTACGGTAAGTATTAATAACAGGCTTCTTTTTAGGGTTTTCATAGGAAAGTAAAATATTTAGTCTCGTAAATATAATAATTTAAGCTTCATTTATGTAAGTTTTCAAATCCATACACTACTTTTGTATTTCAAAGTGTTAGACAATGTTTCCAGTAGATAAAATAAGAGCAGATTTCCCAATTCTTAAAAGAGAAGTAAACGGTAAACCTTTAGTGTATTTTGACAATGCAGCAACATCGCAAACGCCACAAGTTGTTATTGATGCTATTGTAGATTATTATAGCAATTCTAACGCAAACATTCATAGAGGTGTGCATACATTAAGTCAGGAAGCAACAGATTTGTATGAAAAAGCGCGACTAAAAATTCAGAAGCATTTTAATGCGAAGGAATCTTATGAAATCATTTTAACATCTGGAACCACAGCTAGTATTAACATGATTGCTTCTGGTTTTTCAGATCTCCTAATTACTGGTGATGAAATTATTGTTTCTGCTTTAGAACATCATTCTAATATTGTGCCTTGGCAAATGTTATGTGAAAAGACCGGTGCTGTTTTAAAGGTGATTCCGATGTTACAAAACGGAACTTTAGACATTGCTGCTTATGATGAAATTTTATCTGACAAAACAAAACTTGTTTTTTGTAATCATGTGTCAAATGCATTGGGAACCATTAACCCAATTAAAGAAATTATAGAGAAAGCACACAAAGTTGGTGCAGCTGTTTTAATTGATGGAGCACAAGCAACGCCACATATTAAACCTGATGTTCAAGAATTAGATGTTGACTTTTATGTAGCTTCTGCACATAAAATTTGTGGACCAACTGGTGTTGGTGTTTTGTACGGTAAATCAGCTTGGTTAGAGAAATTACCTCCGTATCAAGGTGGTGGCGAAATGATAGAAACAGTTACGTTCGAAAAAACAACCTATGCCGGATTGCCACACAAGTTTGAGGCTGGTACACCAAATATTTGTGGAGGGATCGCTTTTGGTGTTGCATTAGATTATATGAATACAATTGGATTTGATGCCATTGCTGCCTACGAACACGAGTTGTTGCAGTATGGAACCGGAAAATTGCAAGAAATTGATGGTTTAACCATTTATGGAACTTCAGATAAGACTGCTGTTATTTCTTTTAATATAGAAGGAATTCATCCATACGACATCGGTGCTATTTTAGATAAATTAGGTGTTGCTGTGAGAACGGGGCATCATTGTGCTCAACCAATTATGAACTTTTATAATATTCCGGGTACGGTTAGAGCTTCTTTTGCTTTTTATAATACCAAAAAAGAGATTGATGTTTTAGTTGCTTCTGTAAAAAAGGCAGCTATGATGTTGGGGTAAAATACCACTTTCCTTATTTTTTAATAATTGCGCTTTTTCCTATCGGATAAGTAGGTAATTGACGTCTTTTAAGAATTTCATAATTTCAGACTGAAACTTTAATCTATACATCATACTTGGTTAACTAATTGTTGGTTAGCCTGTTGTGTGTTATTTTGCTCACCATTTATGGTGAGGTCCTTATCACCATAAATGGGTATTGTGTATATGTTAAAGTTTTCTTAAAATTGTAAACGACAAAAGAATTAAACAGAACTCTCACATTTGTTTAAAACACAACAGATACTTTTTAAGTAAAGTTGTTTTACTCTTTTGATCAAATAACTATTTATTAATTAATCAAAATTTTTACAAAATGAAAAAAATTATTTTATTTCTAGCAATTGCCTTAATAGGTTTTGTGGCGTGTCAAGATTCAACAGAAGATGTACTTGTTGAACAACAATCAAAAATTGATATGAGTAATTTTTATGCTTTCACAGATGAAGGTACAGATTTACTTTCAAAATCTTCAAATTCAAGAAACTGTCAATCGATGAAAGTCTTGAATAGACAACTGAACGAAAACCCAGGTTTGTTCAAAAAAATGTATGATATTGAATACAATACAAGAAAAGCAATCGCTGCTAAAGGTAAGCCAGGTGGTGGTGGCGGAAATGGTAATGGTGGTGGAGGTACTCCAGATCCAGTTCCTTATGTAGGTGCAATTACAATTCCTGTTATTATCAATATTTTAGAAGATAATGCTGGTGATGTAACACAAGCACAAATCAATTCTCAGCTTGCTATTTTAAATGAAGATTTTAATAATAACAACCCAAATACGGGTAATGCACCAGCAGAGTTTGCAGGGTTGGTGTCAGACGTAAATATAACATTTACGCTTGCAGTAGTTAATAGAAAGATTTCTACAAAATCTACTTGGGGTACTAGTAATGCGATGAAAGATGTTGGTCAAGGAGGTATTGATGCAACAGACCCTTCTACGTATTTAAACCTATGGGTTTGTAATATTGGTGGTGGAATCTTAGGGTACGCACAATTTCCAGGAGGAGCAGCAGCAACTGATGGTGTTGTAATTGGAAACGATTATTTTGGAGAAACTTCTGGAGTTTATGGTGACGGTAGAACAGCAACACACGAAGTTGGTCATTGGTTAAACCTTCGTCATATTTGGGGAGATGGAAGATGTCGTCAAGATGATTTTGTTGCTGATACACCAAGTTCAGATAGATCTAATGGAGGATGTCCAACATATCCTTTAGTACATTGTAAATCTGCAGATATGACTATGAATTATATGGATTATGTATATGATGACTGTATGTATATGTTTACAGACGGACAGAACGATAGAATGAGAGCATTGTTTGTTGCTGGAGGAGCTAAAGCTTCTTTTGTAGGGAACTAAGTTGGGTAGTTAACTATAAAGCGCCATGATTCATGGCGCTTTTATTTTCTTAATAATTAAATCAAAACAAATGAAAAAAATAATTTTATCAGTTTTTGCTATAGCAATGATTTTTGCTTCATGTGAAAACATATCTGAAGAAAGTTTAGTAGTTGAACAAATGCCAGCTATAGTTAAACAAGAAAGTGAAATCCCCTGTGCGACAATGGATGTTTTACAGGAAAATATACTTCTAAATCCAGCTATTAAAGGTAGAATGGCTCTTATTGAAAAGCATACTGAAGAGTATATTGAAAATAAAGAAAAATACCAAGGGAAATTAGTTAATGGAAAAATTGTTATTCCAGTAGTGTTTCATGTAATTTATAAATCAGCAAGTGAGAATTTATCATTAGCTACATTACAAGGGCAAATTGATGCTTTGAATGAGGATTTTAATTTGCAAAACCCAGGAAGGAATACAATTCCTTCAGAATTTGCGGCAGTTGAAGCAAATGTTGATATTACTTTTGAAATTCAACAAGTAATAAGAGTTCAAAATTCTAAAAAGAGAAGTTGGAGACCTAATGATGATATGAAAAAATCTTCTAAAGGTGGTAGTGATGTTGTTAACCCACAAGAATATTTAAATATTTGGGTTGTTAATTCTATGCCATATAGAGGAGGACAAATATTAGGATATGCTCAATTTCCAGGAGGAAGTTGGACTACTGATGGAGTTGTAATGGGGGCTAATTTTGTTGGTTCATCTCACAGAACTGCAACTCATGAAGTTGGGCACTGGTTAAACTTACGTCACATTTGGGGTGACGGTGGTTGTGGTGTTGATGATTTTGTTGCAGATACTCCAGAATCTGATGCTGCTAATAGAGGTTGTCCTACATATCCAGATGTGAGTTGTGGATCTGCAGATATGACTATGAATTTTATGGACTATACTAACGATAGTTGTTTAAATATGTTTACTCTAGGTCAAAAATCAAGAATGGATGCAGTTTTTGCAACAGGAGGTTTTAGAGCTACTATGGCAGATTAAGAATTAAAAACAGTAAATTAAAGGCGTCAATATTGGCGCCTTTTTATTTTTGTTAACAAAAGTGTTATATTATGAAATCAGTATGGTGTTTGTTTTTTATGTTAGTTTTAAGCTCTTGTAGCTCTCAGAATATAGTTGATAAAGGAATTATTAAATACGAAGCAATTACTAGGGGTAGCTTTATAGAAATAACAAGTAATTTAGATTCTTTAGTTTATAAAAACACTCAGGAATCCCAAAAAATTAAACTAAGTAAAACTCAAATTAAAGAAATTAAAACCTTATTCGGTAAAATTAATTTATCTGAGTTAGAAAACTTGAAACCACCATCTACAAAAAGTTATACAGATGCAGCTTTGCAAGCAACGTTAAAAATAACGGTTAATAATAAAACGTTTACTTCTCAAACTTTTGATCATGGAAATCCGCCAAAAGAATTGAAAGCACTATTGGAATATCTTTTTAGTGTAGTTGAAAAAAAACAGTAATTACTTCCTTCCAAAATCAGCAGGAATTTCTCCCCAAGCTTTGGTCTCCCATTTTAGAATTGGGTTTTTAAACGAGTTTTGATTTAGCCATTTTTCTGCACGTTTAATTAAGTCAAGTAAGTCCTTATTAGAAGGGTCAAAAACAAGATTTGTTCTGCATTGTTTCTTACGCACCCAGCTCATGGCTATTTTAGAATCTGAATAAATAGGAATGTCTTCCTTATTTTTACTTTTTAACAAGGCCAATCCATGCACTAGTGCTAAAAACTCACCGATGTTATTAGTGCCTCTTTTGTACGGACCTTCAATAAATATTTGTTGTTTGTTGTGAGTTAAGACACCTCTATACTCCATTCTACCAGGATTTCCACTACATGCGGCATCTACAGAGATACTTTCTAAATTAGGTTTGCCAAATTTTTCCTTTTCAGCTGCTGTTAGTGTAGGCTTCTTAGTGTTCTTTCCCTTATAAGCAAGGTAATTTTTATTGTAGGCTAATTGTGCTTCGGTTTTATCTGCAAAAGCTTTGTATTGTGCGCCTTGATAACCGTCAATTTGTTTTTTGCATTTATCCCAAGAAGAGAAAACACCTTTTTTATGACCGCTCCAAACTACATAATACTTTTTTTTTGCCATCTATTTTAAAATTACTGATTCTATAACTTTCGGGAAATGCTCGTATTCTAAGATATGAATTTTTTGAGCAATATCTGCTGGTGAATCAGAAGTATCAAGTTGTGTAGTTGCTTGAAAGATAATACCACCTTCATCATAGTTTTCATTTACAAAATGGATGGTGATTCCAGTTTCTGTCTCTTTATTTTCTTTAACAGCATTATGAACATGCATTCCGTACATTCCTTTTCCGCCATATTTAGGTAATAAGGCAGGGTGAATGTTTATGATTTTATTTGGAAAGGCTTCAATTAAATTAGAAGGGATTTTCCATAAAAATCCTGCAAGTATAATATAATCAACTTCCGCTTTTAATTGGTTTAAAATCACATCTGACTTGAAAAAATCGTCTTTAGAGAACAAAACAGCCTCAATTTGAAGCCTTTTACATCTATCAAATACTTTCGCATTTTTATTATTACAATATACTTTAGTAATAACACCCGTTTTTGTAATGTTAAAATAATGGGCGATGTTTTCAGCGTTTGAGCCTGAACCTGAGGCGAAAATGGCAATTCTTTTCATTGATATTGATTTGTATTAGTACAAAAAAAAGAATAATTATTAAGAATGTTGCCGAGAATGGTAAAAGTTTAAAGATTTTTTTTAATTTAGATTGAACAATTTTCGAGGAAAAATTAGAATTAAATAATAAGATTCGTATTTTTGTACCCGATTTAAATTTTAAAACTTACAAAATTATGTCAGACATTGCATCAAGAGTAAAAGCTATTATCGTAGACAAGTTAGGAGTAGACGATAACGAAGTAACAACAGAAGCTAGCTTTACAAACGATTTAGGAGCAGATTCTTTAGATACTGTGGAATTAATTATGGAATTCGAAAAAGAATTTGATATTCAAATACCAGATGATCAAGCAGAGAACATTGGAACTGTTGGTCAAGCAGTAAGCTACATAGAAGAAGCTAAAAAGTAATTCATATGCAAATAAAACGAGTTGTTGTAACTGGACTTGGTGCTTTAACACCAATAGGTAATACTGTACAAGAATATTGGAACAGTTTAGTTAACGGAGTTAGCGGAGCTGCACCTATTACGTATTTTGATACTGAAAAGTTCAAAACTCGTTTTGCTTGTGAATTAAAAAACTTTGAAGTAACCGATTTCATTAACCGTAAAGAGGCTCGTAAAATGGACCGATTTACGCAATATGCTATGGTTGCATCAGATGAAGCAATTGCCGATTCTGGATTAAATTCAACAGATCATGATCCAGATAGGATTGGAGTAATTTGGGGTTCTGGTATTGGAGGTTTAGAAACATTCCAAAATGAGGTAACCAATTTTAATAATGGAGATGGAACACCAAGATTCAATCCATTCTTTATTCCAAAGATGATTGCTGATATTGCGCCTGGACATATTTCTATTAAGCACGGATTTAGAGGGCCAAACTTTGCAACAGTTTCTGCTTGTGCATCTTCATCAAATGCTATTATTGATTCATTAAACTATATCCGTTTAGGACATGCAGATGCCATCGTTACTGGTGGTTCTGAAGCTGCAGTTACAATTGCTGGTATGGGAGGTTTTAATGCAATGCACGCACTATCTACAAGAAATGATAGTCCAGAAACTGCATCAAGACCCTTTGATAAAGATAGAGAAGGATTTGTGTTAGGAGAAGGAGCTGGTGCTCTAGTTCTTGAAGAATACGAACATGCAATTGCTCGTGGAGCAACAATTTATGCAGAAGTTATTGGAGGAGGAATGTCTTCTGATGCGCATCATATCACAGCACCACATCCAGAAGGATTAGGAGCAAAAAATGTAATGTTAAATTGTTTAAGAGATGCTGGTCTAAAACCAGAAGATGTAGACGCTATTAATATGCACGGAACTTCAACACCTTTGGGAGATATTGCTGAATCTAAAGCAATAATTGAAGTATTTGGAGAGCATGCTTATACTATTAACATCAATTCTACAAAATCAATGACAGGCCACTTATTAGGTGCTGCTGGAGCAATAGAATCTATTGCCTCTATTTTGTCAATGAAATATGGAATTGTACCACCTACAATTAATCACTTTACTGACGACGACCAAATTGACTCTAAATTAAACTTTACGTTTAATAAAGCTCAAAAGAGAGAGGTTAAGATTGCAATCAGTAATACTTTTGGATTCGGAGGACACAACGCTTGTGTGGCTCTAAAAAAAATTGATTAATACCATATGAATTTTATTCGTAAAATAGTTAAGTCCATCGCTAAAGAAGATGAGGACTTCTATAACGAATTAAAAAAACTTCTTAATTTTTCACCTAAGAAAATCGATATTTATAAGAAGGCGTTTACACACCGTTCATTAAAATTGATTGATAAAGAAGGGAACCCTGTAAATTATGAACGCTTAGAGTTTCTTGGAGATGCCATGCTAGGTTCTATCATTGCCTCTTACCTGTATAAAAAAGTACCCAACGGAACCGAAGGTTACTTAACGCAAATGCGTTCTAAAATTGTTAGTAGAGAGCATTTAAATGAGTTAGGAAAAGATTTAAACTTAATTAAATTTGTAAAAAGTAATATAGCTAAAGAAAATATTGGAGATAATATTTATGGTAATATTTTTGAATCTTTAGTTGGTGCAATATATTTAGATAAAGGATATAATTATTGTAAAAAATTCATTTACGAAAAAGTAATTTCTCCTTATGTAGATATTGCAAAGCTTGAAGGGAAAATAACCAGTTACAAAGGGCTAATAATTGAGTGGTGTCAAAAACAAAAAAAGCAATACCTTTTTGATACTTATGAAGACTCTGGAAATGAAAATATTAAACATTTTAGTGTAAAAATTAGTATTGATGGAGTTATGGTTGCAAAAGGAAGAGCAACATCAAAGAAAAAAGCAGAAGAACAAGCTTCTAAAAGAGTTTATTTTGCGCTACAAAAAGAAATCACAAACTCTTAAACGAAAAACGATAACGTTTTCGTTCTTTTTTAGAGTTGTTTACTAAACAATATGTAATTTAGCTGGGATAATTATAAAAGTAATTGCAATTGTTTTTATAGGATTTAAACAATAAATTTATGCAAATACATTCGTTAGAATTAGATGATTTTTCAGATAACAATTATACGTTAATTGGAATACACTCTACTTTAGATGAATACAAACTAGCATATTTATTAAACAACACTTTGAAAACGAAATTTGTAAGAGCAAATTACAATCTTGATTTTGAGAATAAAAATAATGATGCGTCGTTTTCTATTTACGAATTTATAAACCCTAGATTTAATCATAATTGGTTCTTAATATCTAATCAGTTTACTAATAATATTGAAGGAGTTTCTACAGGTTTATTTCAAACAAATGAAATTACTACCTATTTAATTCCAGAAAAGAAGAAAGTAGATTTCTTTTTAAAATTAGAGGGAGATTTTGATGCTGCTTGTATTGTGAAAACAGTAGAACAAATTAACACCATAAATCAAGTTATAACCTCTTATACAATTGACCCAAACATATTAAAATCGAAAGACTTTTTAATTTTTTAACTATGCCAATTAATAAAAAAACGAAGATAATAGCCACTTTAGGCCCAGCGATAAATACAAAAGCCATTTTATCTGACTTAGTAGATGCTGGAGTAAATGTTTTTAGAATCAATTTTTCTCATGCAGATTATAAAAACGTAAAAGCAAGAATAAAAGACATTCGAGAAATCAATGAAGAAAAAGGACTAAATACTGCAGTTTTAGCTGATTTACAAGGCCCTAAATTACGTGTTGGTGTGATGCAAGAAGGTGTGGTTTTGAATGCAGGAGATACTTTTATATTTACAACAGATCAATGTGAAGGAACTTCAGAAAAAGCTTTTATGACCTATCAACGTTTTCCTAAAGATGTGAAAAAGGGAGAAAACATATTAGTTGATGATGGAAAATTACAATTTGAAGTCGTTGAAACTAATAAGAAAAACGAGGTTACAACTAAGGTTATTGTTGGTGGAGTATTGTCTTCTAAAAAAGGAGTGAACTTACCAAATACAGCAATTTCATTACCTGCATTAACAGAAAAGGATATGAAAGATGCCGTATTTGCTTTAGAACAAAAAGTAGATTGGATAGCTTTATCATTTGTAAGAAACCCAGAAGATTTAAGGAAGTTACACGATTTAATTAAACAAAAATCAGACTATAGAGTTCCGGTTATTGCAAAAATTGAAAAACCAGAAGCGGTAGAAAATATAGATGCACTAATTCCATATTGTGATGGATTAATGGTAGCTCGTGGAGATTTAGGAGTAGAAATTCCGATGCAAGAAGTACCGTTGATTCAGAAAAAATTAGTGCAAAGAGCAAAATTGGCAAGAATTCCTGTAATTATTGCTACCCAAATGATGGAAACAATGATTACCAATGCAGTTCCAACAAGAGCTGAGGTTAATGATGTTGCTAATTCAATCATGGATGGAGCAGATGCTGTAATGCTTTCTGGAGAAACATCAGTTGGTGCGCATCCGGTACGAGTAATTGAAAAAATGACAGAGATTATTAGAAGTGTTGAAAATTCACCTTTAATTAAAGTTCCGCAAGCACCACCTCATATTAGAACAGATCGGTTTATTACAAAAGCAGTTTGTCATCATGCGGCATTAATGGCAAATGATGTAGATGCAAGAGCAATTTCTACCTTAACAAATAGTGGTTATACTGCCTTTCAAGTTTCTGCTTGGAGACCAAAATCGTACATATTGGCATTTTCTTCAGAGCGAAGAATTTTAGCAAAAATGAGCTTGCTTTGGGGAGTTAAATCTTTTTATTATGACAAAAATGTAAGTACAGATGATACCGTTGTTGATATTAATAAGATTGCAAAACAAAAAGGACATGTAAAGGCAAACGATTTTGTTATCAACCTAACATCAATGCCAGTTGAAGCTAAAGGAATGGTAAATACCTTGCGTGTATCTCAGATTAAATAGAGATATAATATATAAACTTAAAAGAGCCTGATAATAGTATTATCAGGCTCTTTTAAGTTAAAATTGTAATTGTTGTATGTTGATAACTGCATCATTGGTTACAAATGGCATAGGCATCATTTCTTTTGTTCTGGGTGTGATTGAAAATAAAGGATTGGTTAGTAAATCAAAAGAAGCTTCAATTAAACTTATATTCGGTTTAGAATTGGCGTCTATAGAAAAATCAATCTTCAATATAGAATCTTTAGGAGTATAATAATAGCTTAAAATAGTCCCCTTCTTAATTGATAAATCTCCGTTTGTTTCTTGTGTACTTAAAGTAACATTTTGTACGCCTAAAGACTTAAAAGTAATAGAATCATTTGCAATTAACTCATATTTGTTTACGTTTCTTTGTGGCGTAATATGTAGCGTAATATTTCTAGTGTCTCCAATTATTGTATCAATTGTTTTAGTAATAAGTGGAATTGGAATATTTCTGTTTTTTGTTTTTTGATGAAAACGATATGAAGTGTTGTATTTGCTTTTAGAAGTTGAACTGGTAAAGCTTCCTTTTATCGGATTGTCTCCTAAAAACTGTTTCATATATGCGTCTGTAGTTTTGTTATAGCTTGCCCAATACGATTGTTGATTGTCTACATCTTGAATAAAAACAACACTGTTAGGCTTTTTGTTTTCTTCATTAAAACCATTTGTAAAAGTTGCATATCCAAACAGAATTAGAGTTGCAAAACCAAGAAGCCTTGTTAGTAGTTTTCTTGATTTATAACTGCTAAAAACAGGAATCATTAAGCCAAAAATTAGACTTAAAAACAAACCACTTATAAATAGGTTTTTCAACCCTAATCCAACAGGAAACATTTTTACTTGTGGAGCAAAAATATAGAGAACTGGAATTGCGAATATTGTGGCAATAACAATCTTTGAATGTTTTTTCAAATTAAGAAATACAAACAATGCAAGCGTAATTAATGCAAAATATACTGGTAAGATAAAATAACCCGCTCCTTTTAAATAGATATAAATAAGAATATTAATTATCAACCAAAATACCAATGGAGCAATAATCAAGTCAGCACCAGAATATTCTTTAAAAAACGGCTTGTATATTTTAAATAAAAGCGAACAGTTTAGTGCAACAAAAGCGGCAATATAGATGTAGCCGTTGTAGGTGAATCCATGTAAAATATCTGTATAATGAGGGTGAATTAATAGAATTCCTTTCCATAATAGAATTGAAACGCCAATACATGCAACTAAGCTAATAGTAAATGGTAAAAATCCTTTTAATAAGCCTTTAATGGTAATTTTGTTTAACGCAATTCCAAAAAACAGAATCAATAATAAAAAAATTATAGCTCCAATTAACATCGGTAAAATCCAAGAAAAAGGATAATGTAATAAGCTTGTAAAAGGGAAATTGGTATAGATGTGATCAGTAGTGCTATTAAAATTAGATAGGTCAGAATTAGAGAAATAATTTAACGTAGTCATTAAATAATCTGCTTGATGTAGTAGTGTTTCTCTATCAAGTCTTTCGTAAGAATCTTGAGCAGTATGATAATCAAAGTGATCTCCAATAAAAGCAAAGTTGAAACCACTAATATTTCCGTTTTCTCTAAAAACAGTTAAATCGGTGTCGTTTGGAAGCATTTTGTATATGCTGTACATCAACGAGTTCGCAGCTGGGTAATTTGGGTTTGCCTTGATAAATTCTGTTAATAACTTACTGTTTTTCCCATTTGTTTCCATTAACATATAGCTTGGGCCGCCACTTCCTCTGGCTTCAAAGTTTATGACCAGTCCAACATTTTTTGCCAACCAATGGTTTTCTACGAAAGCTTTTGCACCTAGCAAGCCCAATTCTTCTGCATCAGTAATAACAATATGAATGTCGTTTTTAGGTGTTTTATTTTTTGATAAATATGCTCTTACTCCTTCTAAAATAGTAACCACACCAGATCCAGCATCACTTGCCCCTAAAGAAGAATGTGGATTCGAATCATAATGAGAAAGTAAAACCAACGATTTTCCATTAGAACTTCCTTTTATAGTAGCGATAATATTTGCTGTATTTGTAGAAGCCCTCCATTTATTATTGATCGCAACTTGTTGTTGAACTTCGGTTGGTAAACCCATTTTTTGAAGTTCTTTTACAATATATTGCTGAACTTCAATATGGTTTTCAGAACCCGTATAATGCGTTTCTTTAGATATTTCTTTTAAATGCTTGAGTGCATTATCAATTGAAAATTCTGTTTCAGTTACTGTTTTGTTTTTTTTGTAAGAGGGAATCATATCAGAAAAACTCCAAAAGATTACTGCTACGATGATTAAAAATGAAAGGGAAGAACTGTATTTTTTCATTGAAAAATTATTTTTATAAATGTACTGATTTTAATAAAACTTAAACAAATTTTTTATAGATGGATATATATCAGTAACTTTAAAAGAAAAAGCATGGGTATTATTAATTTTCAAGGCAAAAGAACCGTACAAAAAGAAACAGTAGATTCAATATTAATCTCTGATTATATGACGCGTAGTTTAATCACTTTTAAACCAGAGGATTCTATCGAACATGTGATACATACAATGTTGAAAAATAATATTTCTGGTGGACCCGTTGTCAATGATAATTATGAATTAATTGGGATTATTTCTCAAGGGGATTGTCTAAAGCAAATCTCTGAAAGTAGGTACTATAACATTCCAATGGACAATAGTAGAATTGTTGAAAAAGCAATGGTTAAAAATGTTGAAACGATTGATGGTTCATTAACTATTTTTGAAGCTGTTAACCGGTTTTTAGAATCGAAAAAAAGGCGTTTTCCAATTGTAGAAAACGGAAAATTAGTTGGCCAAATTAGTCAAACGGATATCTTAAAAGCTGCTATGGGATTAAAAAAAAACACATGGAAATAAGGTGTCTATTCTCTCTTAATCAATAAAAAATAATCATTTTCTAGACCTAGATATCCTTGGTCATAGATGTAAAAATAGACGTTACCCGATTTAGTTTTATAAATTGATGTAAAAAAATTAAAGTCAAATCCTTTGTCATATAATTTGGTTCTAGTCACCTTCGTTTTACCACTACTATTTAATTCTGATAAAATTTTGTAATTTTTTCGGAGTCTATTGTTTGTGTTTCTAATTAAGTTTTTACTCTCTTTGTTGACCTTATTATTATAAGCATTTCGACAATAATCAGTGCAGAACTTTTTATCAATTCTCCCTATAATTTTTTCGCCGCATTCTAAACATTGTTTGGTTTCCATAAACTTCAATTTACTGATTATAAATATACTAAAAAATCATTTGCAAACGACTACAAACGTTTACATACGAAAGTAAGCGCTTTTTAACCGAATAACATTTGAAAGTCGACGCATCTTTGCAGTGTCAAATCGAATGAATGGTTTGCCAGAATAATAATAAATATTTAAAACCTTATCTTATGAGTACGTTAAGAAACAAAGTACAGTTAATTGGAAACTTAGGAAACAACCCAGAAATCATCACTTTAGATTCGGGTAAAAAATTAGCAAAAATATCTATTGCTACAAACGAAACTTACAAAAACGCTCAAGGCGAAAAAGTAACAGACACACAATGGCACAATGTAATTGCTTGGAATAAAACTGCCGAAATTATTGAGAAATACCTTGAAAAAGGAAATGAGGTTGCCATAGAAGGAAAGCTTACTTCTAGATCTTATGAAGATAAAGACGGTACCAAAAAATATATTACAGAAATTGTATGTAATGAACTGGTGATGTTGGGAAGCAAGTAAAGGGAACTTGCTATGTAAAAGAAGAAAAAGACTGTCTTGTAGACAGTCTTTTTTATTTTATATAAATATCTCTTTTACTATTCTACGTTAAAAGAAATAGGTAGTGTATACTTCATGCCTACTGCAACACCTCTTTGTTTTCCAGGAGTCATTTTTGGTAATAATTTCGCAATTCTAAACGCTTCTTTCTTTAATCTTGGATGCGGTGCTTTTACTTGAATTTCAGTAATATTTCCAGTTGGATCTATTCTAAAAAATATTATAATTTTCTTTTTACCAGGAGACATTCCCAATTCTCCAGCTAAGTCACCGTTAAACTTTTTTTGCACATGAGCTCTCATTTTTTTATTTAAGCAGTTAATCTTTTGATCTCTTGTACCTTTACATCCTGGAAAAATAGGAACTTCTTCAATAATTGAAAATGGAACATTTTCAATTATTTCTTCTACCTCTTCTACCTCTTCAATTTCTTCTACCTCTACAGCTTCAGTTTCGTCAGTCTCCGTAGTCTCAATTATTGTTTCTTCAATTTCTTTCTCGTCTTTAACAACTTCAATTTTTTCTGGAGCTGGTGCAGGCTTTGGTTTTGGCTTTTCTAGCTCTAAACGTTCTGTAATTGGAGGCTCCTCATCCATTAGATCATGCATGCTTACATCTCCAAACATATCTACTGCTTTATCATACGTTTTGTTTTCCAATGCTACATATGTAACAAACAGTGCTAAAACTAAACCTAGCTGAATAAACAACTTTGAGTAATTTTCTAAATTTGACTTTGGAGTTTTCTTAATTTCCATTTTAATTTTTTTTTAATAGTTTAACTAATAGAATTATTTTCTTATCAACTTATACAAGAGTGTTTGTGAAACTATCTTTTATATAGGTGGTTAAGTGTGTTTCGAAACTTCAAGAACTATGCCGTAAACTTTACCAGCAAAAACAATAGGGTATTACATGCTCTTTTTTAATGATTTAGAATGTTTTTAAAAAAATTTCTTGTTTACTAAAATTAAAATTAGATATTTGTCCCATCATTATGAACAAACAAATTATTAATATCATTTCTATTATTGTCATTGCTATTCAAAAGCAACGATAAGGAAGTGTATTAATATTTTTAAAAATATTCAAAAGCCTTCCAAATCTGGAAGGCTTTTTTTATGAATTAAATCAAAAGAATGAATTTTATCAAGAACATAATTATTGCAATTAGTATTGTCATTATTAGCTCACCACCGAGTTGATACAGATAGTTATTGCAAAAAAAAGCAAAAACCTGTATCAATCGATACAGGTTTTTTTTGTCTAAAACCGTTGTATTGAATATCATATTTAAAACGATTCAAATAACTAAAAATCAGGGTGTTACTTGGAAACATGAATATGTGAATATAGAGCGAGTCAGTTAGAAGAAAAGAATACCATGTAATGAATAATTATTTTTGATTAGTAAAAAGGAATATCAACGCAAAAACGACAATTTTAATTGTCAAAATAGATAATGAAATTAAACAAACACAGTAGCAGATTAACGCAAGATGAATCTCAACCAGCATCACAAGCCATGCTGTATGCAGTAGGTTTGACTGACGAGGATATGCAGAAAGCACAAGTGGGAATTGCAAGCACTGGTTACGATGGTAATCCATGTAATATGCACTTGAATAATTTGGCTGCAGAGGTAAAAGTTGAATGTAATATTGCAGGTTTAGTCGGTTTAGGATTCAACACCATTGGTGTAAGTGATGGAATTTCTATGGGAACTTCAGGTATGAATTATTCATTAGCTTCTAGAGATATTATTGCAGATTCAATAGAAACTGTTATGCATGCTCAAAGTTATGATGGATTAATTTCTGTAGTTGGTTGTGATAAAAATATGCCTGGAGCTGTTATTGCCATGTTGCGTTTAAATCGCCCTTCAATAATGATGTATGGAGGAACCATTGCATCTGGAAATTACAAGGGAAAAAAACTAAACATTGTTTCTGCTTTTGAAGCTTTAGGACAAAAAGTAGCAGGAGAAATAGATGAAGATGAATATAAAGAAATTATCAAAAGAGCAATTCCAGGAGCAGGTGCTTGTGGTGGAATGTATACGGCAAATACCATGGCTTCTGCAATAGAAGCAATGGGGTTCTCATTGCCATATAATTCATCAATTCCTGCAGAAAACCCAAATAAATTATCTGAAAGTGAGAGAACAGCTTTGTCACTTAAAAACTTACTAGAGCTAGATTTAAAACCATTGGATATCATTTCTAAAAAATCTATTGAAAATGCTATTGCATTGGTAAATGCTTTAGGAGGGTCTACAAATGCAGTATTGCACTTTTTGGCAATTGCCCATGCAGCTGACATTGAGTTTTCTTTAGAAGACTTTCAAAAAGTAAGTGATAGAACGCCATTGATTGCAGATTTAAAACCTAGTGGAAAATACCTAATGGAAGATGTTCACGGTGTTGGTGGGACACCAGCTGTAATGAAATATTTATTAGATAATGGCTATTTACATGGCGATTGTATGACCGTTACAGGAAAAACATTGGCAGAAAATTTAGCAACTGTTGAGCCACTTTCTTTTGAAGACGATCAAGATGTTATTTATCCAAAGGATAAAGCACTAAAGTCTTCAGGAAATATTCAAATAATTTATGGAAACCTAGCAACTGAAGGAGCAGTAGCAAAAATTAGTGGAAATGAAGGATTGCTTTTTGAAGGGAAAGCAGTGGTGTATGATGGAGAACAAGCAGCAAATACTGGAATTTCTAATGGAGAAGTAAGCCGAGGAGATGTCGTTGTAATTCGTTATGTAGGTCCAAAAGGAGGTCCAGGAATGCCAGAAATGTTAAAACCAACTTCATTAATTATGGGAGCAGGTTTAGGAAAATCAGTAGCCTTGATTACTGATGGACGTTTTTCTGGAGGAACTCACGGATTTGTAGTTGGACACATTACACCAGAAGCGCAGTCTGGAGGAACCATCGCAATCTTAGAAACAGGAGATGCCATTAAAATTAGTGCAGAAGACAATACAATTAACGTGTTGTTATCTGATGAAGAAATTGCTGATCGGAAATCGAAATGGGTTGCTCCAGCATTGAAACATACAAAAGGAATATTATACAAATACGCAAAAACAGTAGCATCAGCATCGAAAGGATGTGTAACAGATGCCTTTTAAAAAATAGTTATGGAGACAAAAACACAAACCACAACGAAAAAAAGTCAAGA
>CAJXVT010000042.1 GCA_913062575.1 uncultured Flavobacteriaceae bacterium
GTTTTACCGTTGTTAGGTAATATTGAAGTTATGTTTATTACAAAATGTTGTAATAAGAAAAACATTAAAAAGAAAGCCGAAAGCGCCATTGCAAACTTTCTAGCTATTGAAGAATTTAGTATTCCGCCCATTTTTTATTAGTTAATAGTTGCCACAAATTTACAGCTATTGAGTTGGTTGCGCAAAGAACTTTTTTGTTTTCTCAGGTATTTAGAACTCGTTTAAATAATTGTTAATGATTTCTGCTATTTCTTTTGGCTTTTCTAGTGGAATCATGTGACCACAATTTTTTAGGATAACTGAGAAAGAAGTCTTCAGTTCTTTTTTTAAATCAAGAATGTCTTGTGGTAAAACTAGCGCATCTTCTTTAGAACCAATTAGTAAAATAGGGCTTGTAATTGTTTTTAATTGAGTTGTAATATCAATACGTTTTGAAGTTGCTTTTAATTGCCGAATTAGCACTTCTTTGCCTAAATCAGCATCCATTTTTTTTATAATATTGGATAATGTTACATTTTTGTGATTATCAGGGTGCAAAAACTGTTTCACTCTAGTGTTAGAAATACCTTTGTATCTATGGGTTTCTAAAAAGGCAATGGTACTTTTTCGTAAGCTTATTTCATTTTCAGATAATCCTTTTGCACTCGCTGCGATACTAATTATTTTTTTAATTTTTTCTGGATGTTGACTAGCGAAATTTAAAGCACAAAACCCGCCTAAAGAAAATCCCACTAAAATAGCTTGACTTTTGATTTTAGAATTGATGATTTGATTGATTTCTTCAAAAGAAGTAGCAGAGGTAATGTCAATATATTCAGGACTGTAATTTTTAATTTTAGGAAATACAAATTGCCATAAATCGTTATTACACATTGTTCCAGAAAGAAAATAAACTTTTTGCATTGACATACTTTTTGATACATCAAAAATAGTAAATAGTTTATTTAAAATATGCTAAGTTTACACTCATATCAATAATTTTGAAGTTAACCATTACCAACCTACTTATGAAAAAATTTCACCTATTAAAAACTATTGCTTTTTATGTATTTCTTGCAGCTACAATAACTAGTTGTAACAATGCCAAAGAAAATCATTTTATAAGTGATTTTAATTCAACTTCAGAGAGATCTTGGATTGGTCCAGAATATTGGTCAAACCCATTGCAAGATTGGCAAATAAAAGATGGAGAATTACAATGTTTAGTTAGTAATAAGAATAGAAATGTTCATTTGTTAACGAAGAAACTGGATAGTACAACCGGTAATTTAAAAATGAGTGTTGCCATTAAATTACATCAAATAATTACATCAGAAAAGAATAAAGATTGGGTTGGTTTTAGTATTGGTTCTAAAGGAAAATTTAATGATTATCGTGACAATGCAGTTTTTGGAAAAGGATTAAATATGGGGATTTCTACCAACGGAAACTTATTTATTGGTAGCATTGAAGAAACCAATCCGAGAAAAATAAAAATCCAAGATTTGATAAAAAGAAGAGCCGTTTTAGATGTAAATATTACTCCAACTAACAATGGATATCATATTGTTTTTACACTTTTTGATAAGAGTCATGAAAAAATTATTTTAAGGACAGAAAAAACTATAGATGCTTCACTAAAATTAGATGGAGATGTCGTTTTAGTGAGTCATTACAACACTGATAGAAAAGATCCTAGAAAAAATAAACCAAGTGTATCCTTTAAAAATTGGCAAGTTTCTGGAAGTAAAATTTCTACCCATAATGAATATGTTTATGGGCCGGTATTGTTTTCTCAATATACGTTGAGTAGAAATACGTTGAAATTAACAGCGCAAATGGCACCTGTAATTTTGAATGATGAAAAAGTTTATTTAGAAGTGAAAAAGGGAACATCTTGGGAAACCATTAGCGAATCTTCTATCGATAAAGATGCAAGAACAGCAACATTTAAAATAACAAATTGGAAAGGAGAAAAGAATGTCCCATACAGAGTCAGCTATAAAATTGACAAAGGGAATCAGCCAAAAGAAGTATATTATTGGAAAGGAACTTTTAGAAAAGACCCTAAAGACAAAGAGGAGTTTGTAGTAGCTGGTTTTACAGGAAACGATCACTTAGGATTTCCAAATACAGACATTACAGATCAAGTGAAATACCATAATCCAGATGTGTTATTTTTCTCTGGCGATCAATTATATGAACCAACAGGAGGATATGGAATTCAACGTTTTCCACATGATATAGCAACATTAGATTATTTACGGAAATGGTATATGTATGGTTGGGCTTTTAGAGATTTAATGAAAGATAGACCCACAATAAGCATCACAGATGATCATGATGTATTTCATGGAAATATTTGGGGAGCAGGAGGAATAGCGACGCCAAAAGAATTTGGTTATGGAGCCAAGGCTCAAGATGCAGGAGGATATAAAATGCCAGCACAATGGGTTAATATGGTAGAAAGAACCCAAACTAGCCACTTACCAGACCCATTTGATCCAACGCCAGTAAGTCAGGGAATTGGGACGTATTATACCGATATGGATTACGGAGGAATTAGCTTTGCTATTTTAGAAGATAGAAAATTTAAATCAGCACCAAAAGGATTGTTGCCAAAAGCAGACATTTGGAATGGATGGGCGCAAAATAAAAAGTTTGATATGAAAAAAGAGGGAGATGTTTCAGGGGCAAAATTGTTAGGAGATAGACAGTTACTCTTTCTTGAACATTGGGTTTCTGATTGGAGTGAACAAACATCTATGAAAATGTTATTATCACAAACAATTTTCGCAAATGTTGCTACCTTGCCAAAAGAAGCAATGTCTGGGGCAATTATTCCTAAATTGAGAATTATGCATCAAGGAGATTATGCTAAAAATGATAGACCTGTTGCAGATTTAGATTCAAATGGTTGGCCGCAATCTGGAAGAAACTCTGCGGTAAAAACTCTAAGAAAAGGATTTGCAGTTCACTTGGCAGGAGATCAGCATTTAGGTTCAGCAATTCAATATGGTGTAGATGATTTTAATGATAGTGGTTTTGCTTTATGTGTGCCTTCAATCTCTAATCACTGGCCAAGAAGATGGTATCCTTTGGTAAAAGGAGTTGATAGAAATCCAGATAAACCCAAATATACTGGAGGATTTGAAGATGGATTTGGAAATAAAATGACTGTACATGCCGTGTCTAATCCAACATTTACAAATAAAAAGCCATCAAGATTACACGATAGAGCTACTGGGTATGGAATTGTTAGATTGAATAAAAAAACCAGAGATATTGTACTAGAATGCTGGCCAAGATTAGCAGATCCGAAAAAAGGAAATGAAGACCAATATAAAGGTTGGCCAATAACTATTACTCAAGAACAAAATTATGGGAGAAAAGCAGTGGCTTATTTACCTGAGTTGAATATTACAGGAATTGAAAACCCCGTAATTCAAGTAGTAGATAATACGGCTAAAGAAATTGTGTATACACTAAGAATTAGAGGAAAGAGTTTTACACCTAAAGTATTTAATGCTTCACATTCTTATACATTGAAAATGGGTGCTTCTACCAACAATTTCACTAAAACAATAAAAAATATAGTGCCAACTAAAGAAGCTTCTGCTCTTACTATTAATTTTAATGAATTATAAGATGTTGAAAACTATTGAATGGTTATTTAGAATAGGGGTTTTTATGTGCTTTTTGGGGCATGGTTTGATTGCTTTAGGAGGAAATATAGCATGGTTACCATATTTAGAGATAGTTGGTTTTAAGGGAGAATTTGCTATTAATGTGATGTTTATAATAGGAATATTAGATGTTATTGTCGCATTATTCATTTTACTAAAACCAATAAAAATTATAGTTCTTTGGGCAAGCTTTTGGACACTTCTAACCGCGTTAATGAGACCAATATCTGGAGAATCTTTTTGGGCTTTTGTAGAACGAGGCCCTAACTGGGTTTTACCAATTGTTTTGTTTTTGATTCTTTATAAGAACAATCAAAAAAAAAATTAGTTACTAGAATTGATTAAACACTTACTGTTTTTCCATTTTCCTTTTAGCTCCTTTTGTGTAATATACTTGTCATCACAAGTCAAGTAATTTCTCTTGGAGTCTTTTTTTATAACCTTTAATTCTCCAGCTAAAATAGCATTGACAATTGTGTAAATTAGGCCATCTTTTGGATGCGAAACTCCTTTTTGAGTAAAAGACAAACCAATATCATTATTGAATAAATCCATTTCAGAGGATACTTCATCAGGGGCTTCTCCATCTTCTAGCAAGCTATTTTTGTATTGTTGATAATTTGCTTTTTCGTGTGCTTTTCCTAATTTTCGAGCTGCATTTTTACCAATTTCTTGATGCAAACGCGCCATCCAATATGCGTGTCTAAAAGCATCTACTTGTCCACCACTTTTATCACCGTCTAATAACGGTGTTTTAGCAATAGAATCTGAAACATGTTGTGCTTCTTTGGCTACTTTATATGCTTTCTTTGCTTTGAAAATATGTAAGATTGTCCAGGTTTTTTCTGAACATGATAATTTTTTAAATTGTTGCCAATTTGATTGAGAATGTCCTATAAGAGAAAACAATAAGAAATAAAAAAACAGTACCTTTTTCATGAGATAAAAGTACTGTTTTCATAAAACTTTAAGTCATAAATTTATTTAATTTCTAAAGTTTGTTTTTCGTCACCAACTTTCAAAGTGTATTTACCTTTTGGTAAGTAATATATACCATTTTGTGCTGCTTTTAATTTCGATTTCGGATTTGCTTTAGCATATGCTTTTCTTCCTTTTTTAGAGAAAGAAACATCATAAGAAGCTGCATTAAATCCTTTATCAGCATGTACTGTAAATGAATTTACAACCACATTTCCAGCAACTACTTTAACAGTCACTTTTTTTACCGAATTAGAATATAAAGAAACAGCTACTTTTGGTACATTTGGTGTTGACCATTGACTCCAAGAACTACCCCAACGTGATGAAGAACGAATACTTTTTAGGTCGAATAAATGAACAGATTCACTACTAAAATGATTAAACTTCTGTAATTGAGCAATATTGGTTCTGTAAATAGATCTACCATGTGTTCCTACAACTAATTCTTTATCTCTTTTTTGAATCACAATGTCGTGAACAGCAACATTAGGTAAACCATTACTAAACGGATGCCACGTAGTACCATTATTAAAAGAAACATACAATCCATTGTCAGTTCCTACATATAAAATATATTCATTAACAGAATCTTCTTTAATTACGTTTACAGCAGATGTTGGGATATTGCTACTAATGCTTTTCCAAGTTCTTCCATAGTTTTCTGATGAATACACATATACACCAAAATCGTCAGAACGCATTCCGTTTAAAGTAGCATAGATTCTTCCTTTTTTATATTTAGAAGCCTCAACTCTGCTTACCCATAAATCTTTTGGTAAGTTTCCTGTAATATTGTTCCAAGTATTTCCACCGTCTTTGGTAACATGAATTAAGCCATCATCAGAACCCGTATAAATCAATCCAAATTGCAATGTGCTTTCAGAAATTGATGACAATGTTCCGTAAGGCACATTTCCTTTTTTACCACCAGTTGTTAAGTCATCAGAAATAACTTCAAACGTTGCTCCTTGATCCATAGAACGCAATAATTTGTTTGCACCCATGTATAAAATATCTTGGTTGTGTGGCGATAATAAGATTGGTGTTTGCCAATTGTAACGATATGGAGAATCTCCTAATTTATGTTTTGGATGAATAGATTTTCTTTTACCTGTTTTTAAATTTAAACGGAAGTAAAATCCAAATTGAGAACCAGTATAAACAGTCTCATTATCTCTACTATCTATTTGAACTTGCATTCCATCTCCACCACCAATTCTTTTATAAGCGTAGTTTCCAGATCCGTTCCATCCTTTTGAAAAACGATAGTTACTTGACCCGTACCAAACACCATTATCTTGTAAACCACCAAAAACATTGTATGGTTTTTTGTTGTCTACATTAACCGAGTAGAATTGCCCAACTGCATGTGGATTGTTTTTTGTCCAGTTTTTACCATCATCTAAAGTGATGTTGACTCCACCATCATTTCCATTTACGATATGGCCTAATTTAGTAGGGTTTATCCATAAAGCTTGATGATCTGAATGCATATTTGATGCACCAATATTTTTAAAAGATTTTCCTCCATCATCAGATTTTAATAAAGGAACACCACCGATGTATACCTTATTTTGATCGATTGCACTAACACCCATAATTCCGAAGTAATATCCATAAGAACTATAAACGCCATCTAAATATCCTTTGTGTGTTTTTTTCCAAGATTTACCACCATTGGTAGATTTATATAATTCAGCTCCAATTACTGGCGAATTGAATAATTTTGAGTTTGCATCTTCTAAATACGTTGCTAAATGACTTGGCTTTATTGCTCCAGTTCTAACAGCAGCTTTTACAGATGCAGCAGTTTCACTTCTATCAAAACGATTGCTACGTAAATAACTATTCAACTGTTTGTTTTCTAATTTCATGAAATTAGAAACAGACATTGTTTTAAAATCGTCTTTCTGAATTCCGCTTCCTTTTTTCTTAGGTTTTGCAGCTCTTCTAAATTGATTGTCTAAGAATGCATACACAACATTATCATTAAATGCCGCAAGCCCTATTCTTCCAACACCTGTTCCAACAGGAAACCCTTTCCCATTAACTGTTAATTTTTTCCAAGATGAACCTGCATCTGTACTTTTATAAATTGCAGATCCATTACCATCTCCATCAAAATCCCATGATTTACGCATACGTTCCCATGATGCTGCAAACAATACATTAGGATTTGTTGGTGAAACACTAATGTCAATTACACCCGTCATATCATTAATAAATAAGGTGTTTTTCCAAGTTTTACCACCATCAGTAGTTTTGTAAACTCCACGTTCTTTATTTTTAGAATATAAATGACCAATAACTCCGATAACTACTTCATCAGGATTGTTTTTATTGATGATGATTCTACCAATATGATGAGAATCTGACAAGCCAACATGTTGCCAAGTTTTTCCTTTGTCTGTAGATTTTAAGATTCCGATTCCAGGATATGAAGAACGAGAAGAATTACTTTCTCCAGTTCCAACCCAAATAGTACCATTTTTCCAGTCGATAGCAATATCCCCAACATTCTGAGTTGGTGAATTGTCCATTACTGGAGTAAAAGTTGTACCATTATTATTGGTATACCAAAGTCCTCCAGAAGCATAACCAACATAAAATTCATTGGTATCGTTTGGATTTACATCAATATCTACCACTCTACCACTCATAATAGTTGGGCCAATGTTGGTAAATTCTAAGTTTTTTACAATAGATTTTTGAGTTAAATTTTGTTTTTGAATCAATGCGTCTTGCACTGATTTTGCTGAGGATGTGTTTTGTTGAGCCGAAATTGAGAGTGTGGCTAAAAAGAACAACGTTACTGATCTTAATAAGGTTTTCATTATAGTTGATTTAAGTTGATGAAATTACTATAACTACTATCAGTAACAAAAATATTAACAAAATTTTAAGGATTTTGGAAAATCATAAAAAAACAATCGTATTCCCAAGTGTTTTGATTAAAGTGCTCTAGATAAATAGCTGTACATTTGTAGCGGATAAAAACAACGGTTTTCGTTGTTTTCGAAAATAGATATATGTCGTTTAAATCATTAGGATTAAATAATGCTTTATTAAAAGCAGTTGAAAAACAAGGATATAACAGTCCTTCTCCAATACAAGAAAAAGCAATTCCACTAATTTTAGAAGGAAAAGATGTATTAGCATCAGCACAAACAGGAACAGGGAAAACAGCTGGTTTTACCTTGCCAATGTTGCAAATATTAGATGGAACTAGACACCCAAAATATAGACCAATTAGAGCATTGATCTTAACGCCAACTAGAGAATTGGCGGCTCAAGTATATGATAATGTTAGAGATTACGGTACTTATTTGAATATGAAATCTACTGTGGTTTTTGGAGGTGTAAAAGCAAAAGCACAGATAGCAACCCTTAGACAAGGAGTTGATGTGTTGGTTGCAACGCCAGGAAGATTACTAGATTTAGAAAATCAAGGCGCCTTGTCTTTAAAGAGAGTTGAGATTTTAGTATTGGATGAGGCAGATAGAATGTTAGACATGGGCTTTTTGAGAGATATCAAAAAGATTATGAGTTTGATGCCTTCTAAACGTCAAAACTTGTTGTTTTCAGCAACTTTTTCTAGAGAAATAAAAGAATTAGCATCTGGTATCTTAAGAAACCCAGTATTGGTTGAAGCTAC
This sequence comes from uncultured Flavobacteriaceae bacterium, assembly GCA_913062575.1. GTDB lineage: Bacteria > Bacteroidota > Bacteroidia > Flavobacteriales > Flavobacteriaceae > Polaribacter. Next base: position 8,302 of record CAJXVT010000042.1, read on the forward strand.
TCCAGAGAATACAACAGCAGAGAAAGTTTCTCAAAAAGTATATCGAGTAGACAAAGGGCAAAAAACATCGTTACTTACTAAGCTTATATCAGAAGGTAATTGGAAACAAGTCTTAATATTTACTAGAACAAAGCACGGCGCAAATAAACTTACTAAAAAATTAATAGCAAGTAATATTTCTGCAGCAGCAATTCATGGGAATAAAAGTCAAGGTGCAAGAACAAAGGCCCTGGCGCAATTTAAGAGTAATGAAATAAGGGTTTTAGTAGCTACAGATATTGCAGCTAGAGGTTTGGATATTCCGTTATTACCTCACGTTATTAATTTCGAATTGCCAAATGTACCAGAAGATTATGTGCATAGAATTGGAAGAACAGGTAGAGCTGGAGCTGAAGGAGAAGCATTGTCTTTGGTTTGTATTGAAGAAATGGAATATGTACGTCAGATTGAGAAATTATTAAAGCAAAAATTTGAGACTGAAATTATTGAAGGTTTTGAACCTCAAAATAATGACGAACCTGGAAAACCAAATTCTAAAAAGCCTAAACAAAAAAATCATACTCCTAGAAACAGAAAGCAAGGAGAAAATAAAGCTGGTAGAAGTAGAAATGACAATAGGTCTTCGAGAAGAGACAGTAGTAAAAAACGATCTAGATAAAAAATATTTATTTGTGGTTCTAAAAGTGTAGAATTTCAGATTTTACTTGATTCAAGTATTTACTCATAAAATTCATATAACGAAAAACGCCTATCAATTAATTGATAGGCGTTTTTTAATACTAAAAAGTGTATATATTAGATAACTTTCACGTTTACCGCGTTCATTCCTTTTCTACCTTCTTGTAAGTCAAATTCTACATCGTCTCCTTCTCTAATCTCATCGATTAATCCAGAAATGTGTACGAAATGTTCTTTGTTTGTGTCTTCTTCAAGAATGAATCCGAATCCTTTAGATTCATTGAAAAATTTTACTGATCCTTTAGCCATTGTAATAATTTATTAAAATAATATTAGCCGCAAAGATAGTATTATAAAAAAATATGAACAACAAATTATAATCTTTTTTCACATAATATGTAATTTAATCATTTTGTAAAGGTTTGAAAATCAATTCTTATTGTAGTTTTTGTAAAGAAAAAACGATAAGCACACTCAGATTGTATAAAAAATAATGATTAAAAAGCTCGATTTTTTCTTTCTTTAAATGAGTACATTTGTTTCACTTAAAACTTGACCTAATGAAGTATCACACAATAAATAATCAACTTTTTGTAAAAAACAGAGCAAAATTTACTGCTCAGATGAAATCAAAGTCGATTGCAGTTTTTAATTCGAACGATGTTTTTACAACTGGTGCAGATAGCACATTGCCTTTTCATCAGCATAGAGATATTTTTTATTTAAGTGGTGTAGATCAAGAAGAAAGCATTTTGGTATTGTTCCCCGATGCTATCAATCCTAAACAAAGAGAAGTGTTGTTTGTAACAGAAACAAATGATCATATTGCTATTTGGGAAGGAGCAAAATTAACCAAAGAACACGCAACAAAAACTTCTGGAATTGAATCCGTGTATTGGTTGAGTGATTTTGATAAAGTGTTTTTTGATTTAATGACCGAAGCAGAAACTGTGTATTTTAACACCAATGAGCATTACCGTCAATCTGTTAAATTAGAAACTAGAGAAGATCGGTTTATCAAAAAAGTAAAAGAAAACTTCCCTGCACATAACTGGGCAAAAAGCTATCCAATTCTAGAAAGTTTAAGAGGTGTAAAAGAGCAAGAAGAAATTGACTTATTGCAAACAGCGTGCACTATTACAGATAAAGGATTTAGACGAATTTTAGGATTTGTAAAACCTGGCGTAATGGAGTATGAAATTGAAGCAGAATTTATGCACGAGTTTTTACGTAATCGCTCTAAAGGTTTTGCGTATACACCAATTATAGGTTCTGGGTATAATGCCTGTGTGTTGCATTATATAGAGAATAATCAAGAATGTAAAGCTGGTGATATGTTATTGATGGATGTAGGAGCAGAATATGCAAATTATTCTTCTGATATGACACGTACAATTCCTGTTTCTGGTAAATTTACAGATAGACAAAGAGCAGTGTATAATGCCGTTCATAGAGTGAAAGATGCAGCAACTGAGATGTTAATTCCTGGAACTATCTGGGCAGAATATCACAAGGAAGTAGGTAAAATAATGACTTCAGAATTGCTAGGATTGGGATTGATAGATGCAGCAGATGTGCAAAATGAAGATCCAAATTGGCCAGCGTATAAAAAATATTTCATGCACGGAACTTCGCATCATATGGGCTTAGATACTCATGATTATGGCGCCTTAAAAACACCAATGAAAGCCAATATGGTTTTTACTGTTGAACCCGGAATATACATTCCAGAAGAAAATATGGGAATTCGTTTAGAAGACGATGTTATAATTCAAAAAACTGGATCTCCATTTAACTTAATGCAAAATATTCCTATTGCTGCAGATGAGATTGAAGATTTGATGAATCAATAATCAAATGAGATAAATAAAAGTTAAAGCGGGTGAAAACTCGCTTTTTTTATGGAAAAAAAAGTAGATTCGCAGCTCTCAATTAATTCATGGTAAAAAACCCAAGCAGAAAAAAACAAGCTAAAGTCCTACGTGGTTTTAGAAAAGTACATCGAACAATGGGTGCAACCTTGTTTGTTTTCTTTTTTGTTATTTCTGTAAGCGGACTTTTATTGGGTTGGAAAAAAGACAGCTTCGGAGTTTTGCAATCTAAAACACAACAAGGAACTGCTACAAGTTTTAAACTATGGTTGCCCTTAGATAGTTTAAAAAACAAGGCGCTGTTTTATGTGCAAAAAGAGATTGAAAATAGCCAATTCCTAGAAATAAAAAGGATAGATGTTAACGAAACTAAAGGCGTTGTAAAATTTGTTTTTACTGATTATTACGGTGTTCAATTAGATGGCGCCACTGGAGATTTGTTATTGCTAGAAAGACGCTATTCTGATCTTATTGAAGAATTGCATGATGGTTCTGCATTAGACACATATTTTAGAACTTCTGGCAATCCTATTAAATTGATATATACTACAATAATGAGTATTGCTTTATTATTGTTTACCGTTACAGGTTTTTGGCTTTGGTTAGGCCCAAAAAGAATGCGAAGAAGACCCTAAAAAAAAACCTCTCAAATTTGAAAGGTTTAGTTTATCTCTTTTGTGTGAAAATTTATTCTTTGTCTTTATTACAATTACATACTTGTCTTTCTGGATGTTTCTCGTCATAAACTTGGTACCCCCAGCAATTTGGACATTGTGTATTGTTTTCTTTCATAATTGGTGCTTTTTATTGTTGATAAAAATTGATTTACGAAGGGTTAGTCGTAAAATTTTTAAAAACATTCACAAGGATAAAAATTAATATCGCTGGTAACACCCAACCCAAACTAAATTCAGAAAGTGGAATGTAACTTTGAATGCCTGTTAGGCTTTCTGGGGTGATGATAAACTTTAGAAAATCTGGAATACTAAATAAGAAAGTGACCCCAACAACGGCTTTAAATACAGTAGGAGATGCTATTCTTTCAGGTAATACATTTAGTAAAATTAATATGATGGTTATTGGGTAAATAAACATCAACACAGGTAGTGCAATTACAATAATATAATGCACATCAAATTGCCCAATTAGAATACCTAATAAACAACCAATAATAGCAGTAATGGTATATGCTTTTTTAGAATTGTTAAAGAGACCTCTAAAGTAATCAGCAGTACCCGTTACAATTCCAACTCCAGTTGTAAAACACGCTAAGGCAACTAACACACTTAAAAAAGTAGTACCAACATTTCCTAAGGTTTGTGTGCTAAGACTTGATAAAATTTCTGTTCTGCTTGCTTCTTCAGCAAAAGTTGCGCTAAACTGTACTCCGCTATAAATCAAACCGGCATAAATAATAAGTAAACCAATTCCAGCTACAATTCCGGCTTTAGAAATGAGTTCTTTTTTGAGTTTAAAAGAAGTACCCTTTTTAAAGTTCATAGAAATCACCAAAACGCCACCAACAACAATAGCTCCAATGGCATCAAATGTTTGATACCCTTCTAACAATCCACTTACAAAAGGGGTCTCAAAACTAGATGGGTTTATGGCAGTTGGAGTTGTAGAAATACCAACAAAAATAACTGCTAGTAAAATAATGATGATAAATGGTGTTAGGTATTTTCCTATTAAATTTAAGATTTTAGAACGATTCATTACAAAAACAAAAACCAACGCAAAATAGATAGTACTTGTTAGTAGAGATGATGTTCCTAAAAAGGGTGCAATTGCCATTTCATGAGTAACTGAAGCAGTTCTAGGTGCTGGTAATGTAATAGAAATTACGTAGACAATTAAACAATACACAAAACTGAAAGTTGGCGAAACCTTTTTACCAAAGTCATACATAGTTCCTTGTAAACGCGCATGGGCCATAATTCCGATAATTGGAATAATAACTGCAGTCACAAAAAAACCAAGTGTAACAATACTCCAGCTTTCGCCAGATTGCACTCCTAAAAACGGAGGAAGAATTAAATTCCCTGCGCCAAAAAACATTGAGAACAAGGCAAATCCAGTGATAAAAATCTCTTTTGTTTTATTCATTTACGAACGTTTCTTAAGAAGTAAAATAATGAAGTTACTCATAATGTAGAGTAAGGAAATAGCGATTAATAGAAATTTGAATATCGCAAAATAATAGGCTACAGAAACCCATAATTCTTGATGTCGACCAATTAGTAACTTTATTAAACTTACGTTTTCAATAACATCAAAAACAGCAACATAAAACATAGACCATATTAATACCTCACCTAATTTGTAAAAGGATTTTCCAAGCCATAACCTTACATTCAATTTATGAATTAAGAGGGCAATGAATAACGAATATATAAATAAAAACAAAAAGTCATAACCTAAACTTAACCCTGCATATGTTCTTGATAAATTAGACCAAGAATCAAGAATTTCATTTGATCTTTCTAAGGTTTTTGACAATTCAAAAGAAACGATTCCAAACTCTGCAGTTTCATTGACTAAAAAACGATCAAAATATCGCATTACAACTATTGAAATCAATAAAAAATAAAACAACGTATAGGTGAGTTTTTTCTCTACATTCTTTGTCAAGTTTCTAAAGGGTGATGCGAACATTTTGAATCTTTAATTAGGTTTTGCTCACTAAAGATACATATTTTTGTGTGATGCAAAATTTTATCTTTTACAAAAACACAAAAATCTCTTTTTCAGTCAAAGGAAAAGGAGCTTCAATTATTTTATTACACGGGTTTTTAGAGAACTCAACCATGTGGGATTCTGTTGCCGATTCGTTGTCTAAAAGCAATAGAGTTATTTGCATTGATTTATTAGGTCATGGTAAAACAGAGTGTTTGGGGTATGTACATACTATGGAAATTATGGCAGAAGCAGTAGCCGCAGTTTTAGCACATTTAAAAATTAGAAAATCTGTTTTTGTAGGGCATTCTTTAGGTGGTTATGTAGCCTTGGCTTTTGCAGAGAAAAACCCAGATAATATAAAAGGGTTGTGTTTAATGAATTCTACTACAAGAGCAGACGATGCTATTCGAGTAGATTTAAGAACTAGAGCAATTGAAGCAGTAAAAACCAATTATAAAACCTTGGTGAAATTATCTATTGAAAACTTGTTTAGACCTAAGAACAGAACACTGTTTAAAGATGAAATTAAACTGATAAAAGCAGAAGCGTTGAAAACACCTTTACAAGGATATATTGCTGCTCAAGAAGGAATGAAAATTAGAAACGACCGAGAAGTGTTATTGCATTTTTCACCCTATAAAAAGATGTTGATTCTTGGAAGGAAAGACCCAGTATTAGATTATAAAGACCTGCTCGATCAGGTGAAAAACACAGAAGTTGAAGTTGTTGAGTTTCCTGATGGACATATGAGTCATATTGAGAATAAAGAGGAGTTAATTATCACGTTAAAACAATTTGTAAAGTAAATAAAAATAGATGAAAAGAAAGAACATTGTATTTATTGCAAAAAGCTTAGATGGGTTTATCGCTGGAAAAAATAATGAGCTTGATTGGTTAGAGATGATTCCGAATCCTGAACACAACGATTTAGGTTTTGATAGCTTAATGAATGAAATTGATGCCATTGTAATGGGAAAAACCACATTTGAAACTGTACTTGATTTTGGAGGAGAATGGCCTTATAAAAAGCACATATTTGTGTTGAGTAATTCTTTAAAAACAGTTCCAGAAAATTTACAAGAAAAAGTGACGTTATTAAAAGGGACAGTTCAAGAAATTCTAAAAACTATTCATGTAAAAGGATTTTACAATTTATATATTGATGGCGGAAAAACGGTTCAGAATTTTCTAAAAGAAGATCTAATAGATGAGCTTAGAATGACTACGATTCCGGTTCTATTAGGAGAAGGGATTTCATTGTTTGATACGTTGCCAAAATTATTAGAATTTTCACATGTCAAGACTGAAGTATTTCTAGGCCAATTGGTGCAAAGTTCTTATGGCAGAAAGAGGTAGTGAAGAATTACTAGAAAATAATCCACAAAAAAACTCGCAACCATTAATTGCGAGTTTTTTTATGAGTTATAATTACTTTAGTCTTCTTTCAGTGCATTCCAACCTTGTGCTTTTAGCTCCATTTCTTGCCCTGCTCTTGTTATCAAATTCTTTCCTTGGTTTTCTGCAGTTATATGCCCAATTATAGAAAAATTTGGATTTCCTTTTATCTTGTCAAAATCTGCAATAGGTACAGTAAATAGCAATTCGTAATCTTCACCACCACTTAAAGCAATCATAGTAGAATCCATCTTAAACTCTTCTGAAGTAGAAATAACTTGTGGGTCCAATGGTAATTTATCTTCGTAGATTTTACAACCTACTTTAGATTGCGAACAGATATGCATAATTTCTGAAGATAATCCGTCAGAAATATCAATCATAGAAGTTGGTTTAACTTTTAATTCTTTTAAAAATCCAGCAACATCTTTACGTGCTTCTGGTTTTAATTGACGCTCTATTAAATAAGTATAGTTATCTAAATCTGGTTGGTTATTTGGGTCAACTTGAAATACTTGTTTTTCTCTTTCTAATACTTGTAGTCCTAAATATGCTGCACCTAAATCTCCAGTTACAACAATTAAGTCAGATTCTTTTGCTCCATTTCTATACACAACATCCTCTTTGTCAGCTTTACCGATTGCGGTAACAGAAATCAGCATTCCTTTCGTAGAAGAAGTTGTATCTCCTCCAATTAAGTCTATACTGTATGTTTCACAAGCTAATTGAATTCCGGCATACAATTCTTCAATTGCTTCTAGCGGAAAACGGTTAGAAACAGCAATAGAAACGGTTATTTGCTCTGCAGTTCCGTTCATAGCATACACGTCAGATAAATTAACCATTACCGCTTTGTAACCCAAATGCTTTAAGGGCACATAACTCAAGTCAAAATGAACGCCTTCTACTAATAAATCGGTAGTAATTAGGGTCTGTTTTTCTGAAGCATCTAACACAGCGGCATCATCTCCAACAGCTTTTACAGTTGATGAATGTGATACATTAAAGTGTTTTGTTATATGCTCAATTAATCCAAACTCTCCTAGTTCAGACAACGATGTTCTATCTTGGTTTTTATCTTCTAACATGCGGCAAAGGTACGGCAAATCTTAGAATTAAAAAGAAAGATAAAATAGAAAATATAGGTGTTAAAAAACGTGGTACTTTTTGAAAAAGCACCACGTTTAAGTATGTAATTTAGTTATTTTAAAGTATAATATTTAAAAACAGGATATGCTACCGTTTTAGAATCTACACCTTGAGATTTTAAATAAGTATCAAAGAAATTCCAAGTAACTAAACCGTCGTCAGATTGTGGTTCTAACATGTAGAAAGCCAAATTTGTTAATGGTTGCGCCATGTCTATCCAATAATCTCCTTTTTTAAAAGTTCTTTTTGCAACTACATATTCTCCTTTTACAGTGGCCATATTGTGTCCTTCAAATTTGCGTCTAGCATTTTTTAATTCTTCAACCATAAACACTTCTCCAGTTGCTTTTTTACGTCTTTTTAATTCGGTAACTTTTATCCCTTGTTTTCTTAGATGTTCTACAATAGGTTTCATTGATTTTGGTAAAAAATAACCTCTTGGTAATGTTGTGCTGACTGTAGCATCAAATTTTGATAAGTTGGTTACATTTTTTACATCAATAATTTTCCCTGAACGGATATAACTTTTCTTCCCTTTTGAGTTGATATAAGGCGTATAATCATAAGTTCTATAATTAGGTATCTTTTTATCTAAGGCAACCATTTTAAAACGAACTCCTTTTGTTACTTTTCCTGCATTTTCAATCACGTTATTGATAGCGTCTTTTTCTGCTTGTACATTAATTGCCATCAATTCTTTTCCGTTCTTGTGTGTGAATTCTAAAATTTCAGCCACAAAACCATAAGTACCATTCATACGTTGGTAAAAACGATCGTGTGCAAAAGACTCACTTAAAATCCCGATTTTATTACGCAACCCCATTTGGTTCACCAAATACCTTGGATGATGATTGTAGGTGTAAATTGCAGTTGGAGGCCAACCTTGTCTGGTAGAATAGTATCCGTAAGGGCCAATTTTCACTTTGTAGTTTTTATCAACGTTTTTAGTCACCTCTGGAAATAATACGTTCCAAGTAAAATCATAAGGTGCTTTTTCTCCAGCAGAATGATAACTTGGTGCATATGTAATTCCGTATCCATGCCAAGTACCATTTGTAGTATGCAAATCTACCAACATTTCTGGATTCCATTTGTTCAACACATTCTGAATTAATCCGTTCGTCTCCAGTCCTTCCATTTTAATTCCGTCTCTGTTCAAATCTAATCCTTGACTGTTAGCTCTGATTCCAACTTCAACAGGACTATCTTCTTGAGAAGGTCTTCTTCCTTTTTTCATTTTATCGTTAGAATCTGTATTGTAAATTGGCGCAAATATGATGATTTGATTGTCTAACAAATGTTTTTTGCCTCCTAATAAAATATCACGCATTATTTGTTGAACAATTTCTTTTCCTTCTACTTCACCAGAATGAATATTTCCTTGAATGTACAAAACTGGTTTTCCAGATGCTATTGCTTCGGCAGGTGATGATACTTTAGGGTTTGCTAATACAACAACCGGAATTTTCTTTCCTTCTTTACTTGTAGCCATATACTCTAAGTGCAGTAAATCAGATCTTTTTTGCAATGCAGTTATGTAAGACATTACATCTGCATAGGTAGATGTTTTTTGGTAATTTGATTTAACAGGAACTGTAATTAATTCGTTTGGCCATGCTTTTTGTTGTGCAGAAAATTGTAGCGCTATTAAGCACAAAAATGCAGTGATAATATGTTTCATTCGGTTCGTTTTTTGATTGGAATAAAAGTAAGTCTAAATCTTTGTTAATAAGGTTTGTGGTGTTTTTTTAACAATTCGTTAACAAATCTAGTTGTGAACTGTTATGTTCTAAAAAGAGTAAAAAACAGAAAAAGTAAGGAAAGAGTAAAAAATCATTTGTAATTTTAAGCCTTAAAATTTTAATAAGATGAGAAAGCACAGAAATATTCCCTATTCAATTTTAGTTGTAGTAACAGTTTTTTTAACAATAATTGGATGCTCTAAAGAGCAAGTGGCTACAGATCTTGAAGTACCTTCAAACAGAAAAATTTGTACAAATGGTTTAGCAGGGATTTATCCTTGTGATGGTTATGATATGATGGCAAAAATTTCTTTAGAAACATTAAACGCAGAAATGGCAAATGATTCTTGGGGTTGGGTAGATCCAATAAATGATAAAGAGTACGCTATTGTTGGATTGGATAATGGTACTGCATTTATAGATGTTACAGATACAGAGAATCCTATTTACTTGGGGAAACTACCAACAGCAACTGTTAATAGTACTTGGAGGGATATTAAAGTGTATAAAGATCATGCTTTTATTGTTAGTGAAGCTAGCAATCATGGAATGCAAGTTTTTGATTTAACAAAATTAAGAGATGCAGTAAACAATTTACCGAGAACTTTTACTGTTGACACTCACTTTACTGATTTTGGAAGTGCCCATAATATTGTAATAAATGAAACTTCTGGATATGCATATCCAGTTGGAACTAGTAAAAGTGGTGTGTACAAAGGAGGTCCAATATTTATCAATATTAACGACCCTAAAAACCCAGTAAATGAAGGCGGGTGGGGATCTGATAATTACAGTCATGATGCACAAGTTGTAAACTATAATGGTCCAGATACAGATTATACAGGAAAAGAAATATTGATTGGAAGCAATGAAAATGAAGTAGTAATTGTTGATATTACAGATAAATTAAATCCTGTAAATATTTCTAAGATATCATATTCTAATGTTGGATATACGCATCAAGGATGGTTTACAGAAGATCAAAAACATTTTATTTTAGGAGATGAATTAGATGAACGTAAAGTAGGTTTCAATACTAGATCAATTATTTTTGATTTTACAGATTTAGACAATCCAAGTTTTAAATTCACCTATTCTGGACCAACATTGGCAATAGACCATAATGGCTATGTTAAAGAAGATACTTATTATTTAGCAAACTACACAGCAGGTGTTCGTTTTATTGATATTAGCGGAATAGGAAGTGGTACAATGACAGAAGTAGGTTATTTTGATACTTATCCAGATAATGATGGAGCAAATTTTGATGGAACTTGGAATGTGTATCCGTATTTAAAAAGCGGTAATATTATAGTTAGTGATATTAATAGTGGACTATTTATTGTAAGAAAATCAGGGAGCTAACTGTGAGAACTCTTAGTCTTTTACTGTGTTTTTTTACATTGCTTAGCACCATTAGTTGCAGTAAAAAACCTGGTGTTGAGTTGCCAATAAACGCTCCACCTGTTCTTTTTGTTAAAACGTTTGGAGGGTCTAACAACGAATCAGCAAAAAGTATTGTAAAAACCTTAGATGGTGGTTATGCTGTTTTTGGGTACACTCAAAGTATTGATGGAGACATACCTACAACTAAATCAACTGTACAGTATGATTTATGGTTGCTGAAATTTGATGCTCAAGATAGTTTACAATGGCAAAAAACTTTTGGAGGATCTAAAGATGATAAAGGCTATAAAATAATTACTACTTCAGATGGTGGCTATGTCATTATTGGATCTAGTAAAAGCAATGATTTTGATCAAAGTGTTAACAATGGTTTTGAAGATGTTTGGGTGTTGAAATTAAATGCTGCAGGAATTTCTGAATGGAAGACAACCACAGGGTTTTTAGGAACAGATGTTGGATATTCGATTATTCAAACAACAGACGGCGGTTATTTTTTGGGGAGTATTATAGATGTAACAGCATCTGGAGGACTTGGAAATAATAAGACAACTAAGAAACAGCGCCATGCAGGAGGAGATTATTGGGGAATTAAATTGTCTTCTACAGGAGCTATAGAATGGCGAAAATATTTTGGTGGAAAAAACACAGATACCTGTTACGATGTTGTTGAAACTTCTGATGGATACATAATGATTGGTTCTTCAGATAGTGTAGATGTAGATATAAATAACAATAAAGGAGGATATGATTTTTGGGTTGTAAAAATAGACAAGTCAGGGAACCTACTTTGGGAAAAATCTCTAGGAGGAAGCGAAATAGATGAAGCCTATCAAATTGTAAAAACAGACGACGGTAATTTTTTACTGGTTGGAGAAACCAGAAGCTCAAATTCTGATATCACAAGTCAATATGGTGGTGCAGATGTTTGGGTGGTTAAAATAAATAACTCAGGAAATATTATTTGGCAAAAAAACTACGGAGGAACAAGTTTTGATGTTGCCAGAGCTGTAGTTGTTTCTAATGATGGAAATTATTTAATAGCGGGAAGTACTCGAAGTTTAGATATTGACGTTTCAGAGAATAATGGAGTCAATGATGTTTGGGTATTAAAAATAGACACTAAAGGTTCTATTCTTTGGCAAAAGTCTATTGGAGGTTCTGATGTTGATTTTGCACATGATATTGAAGAATTAGAGGATGGAAGTATTGTTATTGTTGGAGAAAGTAACAGTAATGATAAGCAAGTAATAACCAATAAAGGGTTTACAGACTTGTTGTTAATAAAAATGAAATAAATGAAAAGAAGTGTAATCATTATATGTGTGTTGCTGTTTTGTGCGTGTACAAAAAAAGAAATAGCACCAACAAGTACAGTTGTGCGTATCAATTTCACACATAATTGGGATGGTACTTCTGTGTCAAATTCTGATTTTAATACCATACAATACACAAATGCATTTGGAACTAATTTAAGTATTGAAAAACTTCGATATTTAATATCAAACATTAGTTTTGAAAATCAAAATGGTAAAAAAACCATCGTAAAAGCATATCATTTAATAGATGTTTCTAAAGAGGAAACAATGAGCTTTACAACAGCTCTCGAAATTCCGGTTGGCATTTATAAAAATGTATCGATAACTTTTGGGTTTAACATTACTGACAATATTGATGGGGAATATATTGATTTAAATTCTGCTTCTTGGAATGTGCCAGGAATGTTGGGTGGAGGATATCATTTTATGCAGTTAGAAGGGAAGTTTACAGATGCAACGCCAACAGATATAGGCTATCAATACCATGTGATTAGAGCAGTAGATAGATCGGGCGCTACTCCAAGTTTTACAGAAACTTTTATTGAAAAAAACCTCGGAGAACTTGCTGTAAATCCTAATGCAGAGATAGAAATTAAGATGAATATTGCAGAGTGGTTTAAAAATCCAACAACTTGGGATTTAAACACACTTCATTCTATGTTGATGCCAAATTATAATGCTCAAATTTTAATGAATGGAAATGGACAAAATGTATTTAGTTTAGGTTCTGTAAATCCTTAATGATGATAAAAAAAATAGTACTCATATCGTTTTTTTTATGCTGTTTTTTTTCGTGTTCTAAAGGAGTAGGAGAAGAAGAGGTTTACGCTCCAATTTCTGCACCTTTAGAAATACCTACATTGTTTAAAAACTTAATTATTTCGCCAATAATACCATTTAATAACCCTCAAACTGTTGAAGGAATTTCCTTAGGGAAAAAGCTTTTTTTTGACCCAATTTTATCAGCAGATAATAGACAATCTTGTTCAAGTTGTCACGACCCAAAATTTGCTTTTACAGATGATAAACAATTCAGTGAAGGAATTGATGGACGTTTTGGAAATAGAAATTCGATGCCTTTATTTAATTTGGCCTGGAATTATGATGAAAAATTCTTTTGGGATGGGAGGTCAAATGGACTGCAAAAACAAGCATTAGAACCAGTAAAGGACCCAGTAGAAATGCATAATACTTGGGTAAACGCAATGGAATCTTTACAAAACAATTCAGAATATCCAGAGTTGTTTTTTGCAGCTTTTGGCACCAGAAAAATTGATTCGGTTTTGGTTACCAAAGCAATTGCTCAATTTGAAAGAACGCTAATTTCAAGCAATTCAAAATTTGATCAATACTTATTAGGAACTGCTACATTAACTTCTTCAGAATTGAATGGATTTAACGTGTTTATGGATGAAACCAAAGGAGACTGTTTTCACTGTCACGGAAGTGACAAAAACCCTTTATGGACAGACAATAGTTTTCATAATAATGGTTTAGATGCTCTAATTACAGATATTGGTCGTGCAAAAGTTACAGGAGACCCTACAGATAATGGGAAATTTAAATCTCCATCACTTAGAAATTTGGCATTTACAGCACCTTATATGCACGATGGTCGTTTCTCTACTTTAGAAGAAGTGATCAATCATTATAGCGAAGGGTTAAAGAACTCTCCTACAATAGATCCTTTAATGAAAAAAGTTTCATCTGGAGGAGTGCAATTAACTACCCAAGAAAAGACTGATTTAAAAGCTTTTTTACTGTCTTTATCTGACTCTGAATTTATAAGTAACCCTGCATTTCAAGAGTAATAATTAATATTTATTTCACTATTCATTAATATGATGTTAGGTTCTATAGAAAAGTAGGACTTATATTGTATATTTGCACCC
>CAJXVT010000043.1 GCA_913062575.1 uncultured Flavobacteriaceae bacterium
ATTCTTGGAGTTATCATGTATATGCGTTTGGGATGGGTTGTTGGTAATGCTGGCTTAATCGGAGCGATTGTTATTATACTTATTGCCCATGTTATTGCGGTTACTACAGGTTTAAGTGTATCGTCTGTTGCTACGGATAAAAAAATTGGTGCTGGAGGTATTTATTATGTACTATCCAGAAGTATGGGAGTTCCTATTGGTGGCTCTATTGGTATTGCTTTGTTTGTTGGAACAGCTTTTTCAATCGCGCTTTATTTAATTGGTTTTGCCGAAAGTTTTAATGCCTATTTAGGATTTGGAACTTCAATAAATGATTTAAGAATTACAGGAACTATTGCTCTTTTGGCATTGACAGCATTAGCACTTATAAGCACATCTGTAGCAATTAAAACACAGTTTGTAATTCTAGCAGCAATTGTTGTTTCATTAATTTCAATATTTTTTAGCTCTACAGAGTTTGCACCAACAACAATACATTTATTTTCTGATGAAAATGGGGTTCCTTTAGAAGTTGTCTTTGCTGTATTTTTCCCTGCAGTTACTGGTTTTACTGCTGGAATTGCCATGAGTGGTGATTTAGAAGACCCTAAAAAGTCGATTCCAAGAGGTACTTTATACGCAATTGGAGTTGGTCTTGTAGTTTATATTATGCTTGCTTTTTTTATGGCCTATACGATTGATTCTGAAGTATTAAAAACAGATTATAATATCTTAATGAAAATTGCGCTCTTTGCCCCTGCTGTTGTGGCGGGAATTTGGGGAGCTACATTATCTTCTGCTCTTGGAGGCATTCTTGGTGGTCCAAGAATTTTGCAAGCGATGTCTGTTGATAAAGTTACACCCACTTTTTTTAGCAAAGGAAAAGGAGCAAACAACGAACCTGTAAATGCATTGTTTCTTGCTTTTGTAATTGCTGAAATTGGTATTCTTATTGGTGAATTAGATATTATTGCTCGTGTTGTCTCTATGTTTTATTTGACTGCTTATGGATTTATAAATATTTCTTTTTTCCTTGAAAGCTGGGCAAATCCAGACTTTCAGCCTAAATTTAAAGTGAAGAGATGGATTGGTTTAATTGGATTTGTTGCCTGTTTTGCTGTGATGTTTAAATTAGATATGTTGGCAATGATCGTTGCATTAGCTGTTATTAGCGCTATGTACTTTAGGCTACAACGTAAAGAAGTAAAATTACAATCTAATGATGTTTGGAAAAGTGTTTGGGAAAACGTAGTGAATAAAGGGCTTAAAAAAATTGATGCTCAAGTAGAAGAAAACTCCAATTGGAATCCTAATATCATTCTGTTTAGTGGTAAAAGTGAACATCAATCTTATTTATTAGAGCTGTGTAAAACCATTTCTGGTCGCACAGGAATTGTTACCAATTTCAACCTCATTTTAGACACAAAAAACAACTTACCACCTTTAAAAAAAATAGACCAAGTTGTTAAAGATGAAAAGTTTCAAGAATTGGGGATTTTTGCGAGACAAATAAAGGTCGATAATATCTACAATGGTATTACCAACATTGCTTCAACCTTCGGTTTTTCTGGTGTTGAACCAAATACAATTATGATGGGTTGGCCAAAAGGTTTAGAGAATTCTAAAGAATATTCTAAGATGACACAAACCTTATTACATTTAGATTATAACTTATTGTATTTAGACTTTGATAGAAAATCTAAATTTGGAGACTATAGTTCTGTCGATTTTTGGTGGAGAGAAACGGATAGTAAAAATGCTGAAATGATGTTGAACATTGCACGCTTCATTATTGCTTCTCCAAGGTGGAATGACACAAATATCAGAGTACTTTTTGTAAACAACAACAACGTAGATGTTTCTATTATTGAATCTAAAATAGCTAAATTGGTTGAAGATATTCGCGTTAATGTAGATATTAAAATCATCAATAATGCAGTAGAACAAAAGAGGTTTTATCATATCATTGAAGAAGAATCAAAAGCTACAAATCTTACCATTATTGGTATTCCAAATTTTAATATTGAAAAACAAGCTGAATTTGTTCTAAAAACAACTCACTTATTCGAATCAATTGGATCTACACTTTTAGTGAAGGCTGCACATAATTTTAATGAGCTCGATTTAAACTTACTTGATAAGAAATAGATTAACTGTAGAACATGATTCTAGATCTATGCATATAGTTTCTTTTTTTGTTCCAAATTTCTCTTTTTGATTGTAGAATTGTTTTTTTAATTTTTTTGATAATTTTGCTCTCGGTTTTCATTTTAAAAATATTTTGTGGGTTATACTAAGAAGACTGTGTTTTACATATTGTGTGTCAATGAATTATGACATTTAACAAAGAATTAAAACTAGATTAACATAATTTAAGATTACTACTTCCTAATCTTATCGAGAACATACCTGATACATTAAACCTATATAATAGGCTGAAAACACTGGTGTTTCTTAAGATGAATACTGTTATTCACGTGTAACAATATAAAGTTAAACTCGTCTCTATAGTATCAATATATAGTGCTACAACAAGCATTCTACAAGTGATTCAACAAAATACACAAAACAAATACCATAATACAATGAGTTTAAAATTGTTAACCCCCAAACACTACTATAACGAATTTAAGCAATTATTGAAATTCGTAATTACTCCAATCAATACTACAAACCATGCATTAACTATCTCTCAAAAGATAAAAGGAGCTTGGACTATGTTTGTGGTGAAATTTATATTGGCAATTATTATAGGAGTTTCTATTGGTGTTTTTTATGATGCAGAAAATTTAACCAGGAGTAATATGGCAGAACGTTTCTCTCCAATAGCATTGCTATTTGTAACAGTACTTATACTGCCATTATTAGAGGAAATTGCCTTTCGATTATCATTGAAATTTAAGCCCATATTTCTGGCATTAAGCTTAGGTATTTTAACATATTATTTTGTTAGTAAAGGAGTATATCATACCAAATTAAGTGATGTTTATGATCATTTTATTGAAAGATGTTTCATCTCACTAGGAACACTGTGTGTTACCTATGCATTATTTTCCATCACCAAAATTAAAAATTGGCTAGAATTATTCTGGAATAATAATTTTAAATGGATCTTTTACTCACTATGTTTCGCCTTTGCTTGGATACATATTTTTAACTACGAACTTAGCTTGGAGCATTTACTCTTGATGCCAATAATTACAATGGATAAACTAGTGAGTGCGCTGTGTTATGGATATACAAGAGTAACATACGGATTTGTATATAGCCTTGCAATTCATATGCTCAATAATAGCATCGGTTTTATGGTGATTATGATTTCTAGTGCTAATTAATTTGCTCATGAAATTTAATACTGATTGTGTAGTTATTAAAGTTCCCCGTTGAAATACATTTTAGTGTATTATTATGAATGTAACACCTGTTTATTTTTAAATCAGGTATTTTTACCTATAACTTTGTCGTTGTGTTTTTATAAATTCGCAAAGATTTTAATCGTTGTAATCAAGATTTTTTTATTGGGGGATAAAATATAATTCTAAGATAGCGACTTTAAAATCAAACCTCCTTTCGGAGGTTTTTTTATTTTCAGGCAAGCAGATAAAGCAAATCCAGAACAACATAAATTGTTGAGGATTTGCTTTGTTTAGTACTTCTAAATTTTACGAGTTTCTTTTAAGGATGTATTACAAAGACTTTACAGTATTGCAACATTATCTACCAATCAATAGGGAAATAATCTTTTAAGAATTTACCACACCAATGTTTACCTGTATTTATCCCATCAATTAAAGGATCCATAACTCTTGCCGCACCATCAACAATATCTAATGGTGGTTGAAAATCATGAATTTCTACTTTCTTTTTAGACAATTCTACTGGATCTTCATCAGTTACCCAACCAGTATCAACTGCATTCATATAAATACCAGACTTCGCAAAAGTGGCTGCAGATGTATGTGTTAACATATTTAAAGCAGCTTTAGCCATATTTGTATGTGGATGTCTGTCTGCTTTTTTAAATCGATGAAATTTACCTTCCATTGCAGATACATTGATAATATGCTTTTTACCGGTGTTTTCTTTCATCATTAAATTAGACAAACGATTACACAGTACAAAAGGTGCAACAGCATTTACCAGCTGTACTTCTACCATTTCTGTGGTTTCAATTTCACCAAGCTTTAAGCGCCAGCTATTGGTTTTTCTTAGATCTACCTGTTGTAAATCAACATCTAATTGTCCTTCTGGAAAAACTTCTGCTGTTTGTAAAGAGTTGTCGAAACTATACGGAATCTGAGAAAGTTCTGCTGAGTTACGTAAACCAATTCCTGGCTCTGGTCCGTGCCAAGTAACCGGTAGTATATTGTTTTTACTTGTTTTAGCTGTTGACGTGCTTAAGTCTGTTAGTTCTTGCAAGCAACTTGTATGATCTTTCAATAAATTTTGCGCCAATTTTGGGAGTTGATCTACAGGTAATTTTTCATTTTCCATTAAATGAAAATAAAAGCCTGAAGGTCTTCTTACTGTTTGTGCTGCATTATTGATTAAGATATCCAGACGATCATATTTTTGCTCTATATAATTACAGAAAATCTCTACACTTGGTATATGCCTTAAATCGAGTCCGTGAATATGTAAACGGTCACTCCAATCTTTATAATCATCTTCTTTAGAAAAACGAATCGCAGAATCCGCAGGAAAACGCGTAGTAGCAACTACAGTAGCACCAGAGCGCAATAACATTAAGGTAATATGATATCCAATTTTTAACCGAGAACCTGTAATGACAGCAACTTGATCTTTTAAATCTGTGGTTTGAAAACGTTTTGCATAATTTAAATCCCCACATTCAGAACACATAGTGTCGTAAAAATGATGCAATTTAGTATATACTGCTTTACAAACGTAACAGTTTCTTGGAGATTCTAATTCTAAGGTTTCTTCAGAAATCTCAGCAGCACCTAATAATTTTGGAGCTACAAACAATGCCGCTTCACGAGCAGAACGAATTCCGGTTGATTTTCTGGCATGTGTATCTTTCGCAATCATTTTGCGTTTAGCAGCTTTTTTGGCGTCTTTTCTTCGTCGTTGAAATTCATCACGATTTGGTCTAGAAAGTTCACCTGCGGCCTTAAAAAGAGCTACTCTTTGATCTTCTGGGATTTCGAAAAGCTGATTGGTATCCTCTAATAATTGCTGAAGTGTACTAATACAAGTTGCGATGTCTAGATTGGATTTATTTTCACTCATTTCAAACTTCTCTTTATTATTTTGGATGTTTTATTACCCTTCAGATTACGGCGCAAAACTACCTCTTTTTAATGAATTTACTTTGAGGTTTGTGAGATAAAAAAAGTAGCTTCATTTGGAATGCTATTTTCGTAAAAACACAAGTGGTTATTGATTGGTTTAATGAGTAATAACTACTTCTTATGCACTAAATATTAAAGAGTAAAATGTAAAAAAAATATTTATAACTACCATGTGACAATTTATTTGTTTTTTGTTAGCTCATTCAATAAGAAACTATAAATATACCTAGATTCATTAATGATGTCATTGTACTGATTAGCCCCAAAATGTCCTGCTTTATCTTGTGACCATAATAAAATGGGGTTTATTTGATTGGATCCATTTTGCAATTTAGCAGCAAACTTGTACGAATGATATGGAGGAACTCGACTATCATCACTTCCTGTAATTAATAATGTTGATGGGTAATTTACAGAATCTTTCGCCCTAAATAATGGCGAGTAAGAAAGGATATTCAAAAATTCATCTTTCTTTTTAACAGTACCAAACTCACTTGTATTAATATAATTAGCACCTGCTTGAGTTCTTTCCATTCTAATCATATCTAAAGCTCCTACATTAATGACTGCCGCTCCAAAATAGTTTGGTTTTTCTATCATTGCTCCTGCAGTGATCAAACCTCCATGAGAAGTACCCATTATACCAATATTTTTATGCTTTGTATATCCTTCTTTCACTAAAAACTCAGCAGCCTTAGTAAAATCTAAAATACCGTTTTTCTTTTTTAACCTTTTACCATCTTGCCACCAATCATAACCAAACTCTCCCCCTCCTCTAACATGTACGTATGCAAACGCACCACCACTTTCTATAAAATAAATAATTCCAGGATCAAAAGACGGTTTGGCAATACTACCATAACCTCCATAAGTTTTCAATAAAAATGGCGTATTTCCATTTTTGCTAATGGAATCTTTATATACAATAAACATAGGCACCTTTTTTCCATCATAAGAGATAAACTTCTTTCTCATAAACTTATACTTCGACGCATCAAAGCTTACTTCAGTCTTTCCTAGATACTTAAATTTATAAGTAGATAAATCTACTTGACAAGTTACTGGTGGTACTGTGTACGAAGATAACTTGAAAGTCAGTTCTTTCTTCTCTTTATGATAATAGAGTCTACTTACACTTAGCCCTTCTGGAGTAACAATCTCTCCTAAAACCTTTCCCTTGTAGTCTGAAATTGCTATTATAGATGAATTTTCTGATTGATAAGAAGTAATAATCTTTTCATCTGTAAATTCATAATCTGTAAACACAGCATCCTTATAAGATGGACTTAAAAGTGCCCACTTTTTAGGTTGGTTTATAGGAAATGAAATTAAATATTTTTTGTTTTTAATTCGTGTTATAGCAATAACTGTGTCTGATTTGAATTTTACAAAACTCATATCATATTTAATATTCTTAAATATTGGTGTAAACTTTTTTGTTTTGCTTTTTGGCTTTAAATAATAGTAACTAAATTTATTTTTAGATTTATCTGCTTTTTTTATGAGATATAAGTTTTTCTTTTCTATCCCATACATGCTTAATGATTCATTTTCAGTATCTACATTTAAAATAGTTGTGTCTTCAGATTGTGGAGTATCTAATTTATGATACATCACTTCTGGAAAAGTTCTCGATATTTTTTTAGCATTGTATTTATGTTTTATATAGAAAAACCCTTGCCCATACCAGTTGATTTGTGGTGATAAAACCTCTGTTAATGTCTCTTTAAAATAATGTCTTTTTTTTACTCCTACAATTTTAATTTCTTCCCAATCACTGCCATTTCTATTGTATTGATATGCTAAAAACCTATCATTATGAGAAGGAGTTAAATGCGTAAATATTATTCTGTCTTTTGTTGAAATTGATGATGGCCCAATTAACTTTTCAAAACTAGTATTATTCCCTTTTGTATAATAAATATTAGGCAAAGAATTTCGCCCGGGATACATTAATGTATAATACATTTTATCATTATCCTTGTCAGCTGTGTATGTATCGTAATTCATTTCATGCCAACGGAATTCTTTTATTTTAGATTTAGAACCATTTGAATTTGCTAGTTTGTTTAAGTATTTTAAAGAAACTTTATTTTGCTTTTTCACCCAACTAGTTACTTCTGGATTATCTGTATTTTCTAGCCATTGATAATTATCTGTAATTTCTATATCATGGTAGATATCAATTACTTGCTTCTTTTTTGTAATAGGATATCTTAACTGAGCATGTATTATACTTGTAATTATACTAAGTAGAAGAATTAGGTATTTCTTTTTCATTATTTTTTTTTTTGGTATTCAAATTCATTTACAAACATAATTTTTTAATACGAAATCACCTAAAGGAACTATGCTCTTTTTGAAGTTGTACAATTATTTATACAACTAAAAAAGTCCTGCTGAAGCAGGACTTTTTTATAAATTATTAATGAATCTTTTTGGTATAAAATTTGTCTTGTACTTATCTCTTCTTAGAATTCTCTGCTTTAGAATTTGGGGTGTTGTTTTGGGCTAAGTGATTTGCCAATATTTTTTCAATCAATTCTTCTTTTGTTAGGTGATGAAAAACCGTTCTTACTTTCTTTCTAAATTCTTCTGAAATGGTACGATTTGGCTTTGTTTTAAAGATCTTCTTTGCCCATAATAAGCCATTGTTCTCTTCGATGCTTTGGGCATCTGCTTTTTTAAAGGTCGTGAATTTAATTCCTAATTCGTCCTCAAAATCAGCAATATCTACTACTTCTTCCTCTTGTAGAATTGTTAAAGAAAGTCCGGTTGCTCCTGCTCTGGCTGTACGTCCACTTCTATGCACATAAGCATCATAAGTGTCTGGCAAATGGTAATTTACTACATAAGAAATCTCTTTTACATCAATTCCACGAGCTGCTAAATCTGTAGCCACCAAAATATCAATATATCCTTCTCTAAATTGCCCCATGATTCGATCACGAATTCCTTGTGATAAGCTACCATGAATAGCTCCTGAAGAAAATTTATTAATGGCAAGATTCTTGGCTAGTTTATTAACTGCTGCTTTTGTTTTACAAAAGATAATTCCTCTTTGGCCTTCTTTAGAATTTAAAAAATGCAATAGCACTTCTAATTTTTCTATTGGTTCTACCACTACATATTGATGATCAATACCTTGATGACCAACTGAAGTCATATCCGCTTCAATCTGAATTACATGTTTGGACATATAATTCTGAACCAGTTGCTTGATAGCACCTGGCATTGTTGCGGTAAAAAGAAAGGTTCTTCTAGTTTTAGGAATTTCTTTAATAATGCTATCTAATCCATCTTTTAATGCACTTACCATTTCATCTGCTTCATCTAAAATGAAATATGAAATGTTCTTTACATTGATCGCATTACGCTTTATCAAATCTGCCAAACGTCCTGGTGTAGCAACTACAATATGAGTATCTGATTGTAAACGCTCTATTTGTGGTTTAATTGGAATTCCTCCACAAACAACCGCCATTGAAATTTCTGGGTTGTTAGCGGCAAAAGAAACCAAGTTATTATAGATCTGTTGTCCCAACTCTCTTGTCGGTGCAAGAATAACAGCTTGTATATTAGAATTCTCTGTATCTATTAACTGCAATAAAGGCAAACCAAAAGCGGCTGTTTTACCAGTACCAGTTTTTGCCAATGCCACCACATCTTCTTTTTGGTTTAGTAATACAGGAATGGTTTTCTGTTGGATATCTGTAGGTACAGAAATCTTTAAATCGACTAAACTTTGTTCAATTTGTGCATTAATTCCTAACTCTGAAAACTGTGTAGACATACCCTATTCTTTTTTGCAAAGGTAAGTACTGTTTTATGAGATTTACTAGTAAATGCTTAAATTAATGCACAAATCAATTCTATTGATTATATTAAAGTTTCTTTGTAAACATTTTATGTATAATCATCCAATTACCTTTTACTTTTAATAACATAAAGTAATCAATATATGGAGTTTTCCTTTTAGGATGAGAGATTTCTACTTTCGCCATGGCTGCATTGTTCTCATAATCTATTGATAGTATTTTTCCACTTTCGCCAGTTGGTTTTCCTTCTTTGGTATCTTCAATATATGCTTTGCCTGACCAAATCTTTAACTCATCTTTTCTAACATAGTATAGATTTAGCTCGGGATAAAATGCTTCTTTTAGTAATTTAGGTTTTCCTCCTGTTGATCCATTAATATATTTCATTAATGTCTGTTTGATTGACTCAATTTCAGTTTGTGCAGTTGTTGTTTGAATTCCAAAAAGGATACAGGTAATGAATACAAATTTTTTCATGATGATGATTTCTATTGTTTATAAAAATCAAATGTACAGGCATGCTGTGTAAAATAGTCTTTTGGATCTTGTAAATACCTTCGGAATTATAATTTCAAATAAAAAAACTAAGCCAATGTCTTCTTAAATTGAGCTGGAGTACGATTTGTTAATTTCTTAAAAGCTGAATAAAATGATGAGTTAGACTTGAAACCACATTCTAAACCAATGGCCTCTAAAGTATATTCATGGTTGTTTTTTATCATTTCTATCGCTTCTAGTACTCGAAACTCATTGATATAATTAGAAAAATTTTTCTCTAAGTTATCATTTAAAAACTTTGATAAATTATGAGGCGTTTCATCAATGGCTACAGCAAGATCATTTAGTTTAAATTGCGGTTCTTTATACAACTGCGTTTCATTAAAAAGCTTTTGAAGTTTACTTTCAATATGATTCGATTCTATAACATTGATCCTTTTATTAGCATATTTAGAAGGTGTTTCAAAAAATAACATGACTTTTCGTTGTTTTAAAACCCAAATCAGTAACGTAATATAAAAAGTAAAAGAGAATGACAATGCGCCAACGATATAGGAAGTATACATGCTTGTATTGTAAGCTAGCCAAATAATTGCAACACCAATAACGATGTTTACAATCCAAAAATCTTTACTTGTAGCTTTTTGTTTTCTAGAAAACACATTGTACAACGAATTCTTTATTAAGTACATAGAATACACAACGTACAACAGCCATTGAACTAATAATAACCAACCTAAAATACCAAAAGGGATTCTATTCCAAAGCCTATAATTCTCTCTATATGGAAAGAAATATCCAATAAATAGCATACCAATTAGTACTGGTATTACATGCAGTAACCATTTCTTTGATTTCTTGGATTCTACAGTTTTTATAAATTCTTCTACATAAATATATAGAAAAGGTCCAATAAGAAAACATGCAGTAAGTCCAATTTGAATAAATGTATTAGAGGTTTCTGGGTAGTACGTTAAAAACACCGATTTTAAGACTCGTATGCTAATCACAAATATCAATGCAGACAAAAAATAAGTCGTTCTGCTTTTCTTCTTGATAAAAAAAGCAAAGTACATGCTTAAAAGAAAGCCATTGAATGCACCTAAAGCACTAAAAAACAATAATACTTGATCAAAAAAACTCATTAAAGTAAAGATATAGAAAACCGAATACTAATTTAGTAGAAATCTTTAAATCTTAGTGACTCTAACTTTTTTCTTTTTTAAACGTGTGTTATTTAGTTTTTCTACCAATTCACTTGCCAATGTTGCAGGAATCGCAACAAAAGCACAGTCTTGCTTTAATTCAATCATTCCTAATTGATCTTTGGTAAGTTTCCCTTGTTTGATAAATAACCCTGCAATATCTCCTTTAGATATTTTGTCTTTTCTACCACCAGAAACAAATAATGTATCCCAAAAAACAGGTTTCCGAACGGCTTGTTTACTAATATCTTCTCCAGAAAAATTCTTTATAAAACTTGGCAACAGTTCATCCTTCCATTTTAAGATATAGGCGGTTCCTTTAGCAGAAACTCTTGCTGTACGACCATTTCTGTGGACAAATTCTTCTTTCTCTCTTGGTAATTCGTAATGAATGATATATTTCATTTCTGGAACATCAATTCCTCTTGCCGCTAAATCTGTCGCAATTAATAATTGATTGGTTCCATTTCTAAACTTAATCAAAGAACGCTCTCTATCTTTTTGCTCCATACCACCATTAAAACAACCATGACTGATGTTTTTACTGTCTAAAAAAGCACTTACACTTTGTATGCTATCTTTTAAATTACAAAAAACAATTCCTTGTTGATTGCCTATATGATTTAGCAAGTGCAATAAGGTGTTTAATTTATTTTTGGCTGGAGAAATAACCGTTTTTACAGTTAATTTAGAGGTGCTCATTCCTAAATAATTAATTGTAATTGGGGTGTCTAATCGTACAAAATCAGGAATTTCAACACCTTCGGTAGCAGAAGTTAAAATACGTTTATTTATAGTTGGCAATTGATTGATGATACCTCTCATCTCATATTCAAAACCAACTTCTAAGGATTTATCAAACTCATCTAAAATTAATGTTTTAATGAAGTCTTTAGAGAAACGCTCATTACTAAAATGATCAGAAACTCTACCAGGTGTTCCAATTAGTATTGCAGGAACGTGTTTCAACTCAATCTTATCTTTAGACATTGGTCTTCCTCCATACACAGCGTTTACTTTATAACCAGAACCCATAGAACGGATTACTTGTTCAATTTGAATAGCCAACTCACGAGATGGCACTAAAATCAATGCTTGAACTTCGGCTACTTCTGGATCCAATAATTTAAGTAAGGGCAATACAAAAGCCAAAGTTTTACCCGTACCAGTTGGAGATAATAAAATGGTATTTACATTTTTATCAATAGCAGTAATTGCTTCTTCTTGCATATCGTTTAACTGGTAAATATTTAATTTACGTAGTATCTCTTCTTGATTTTTTATATGATTTGCCATGATAGAAAATGTAGTGGTTGGTATTATTTTTAGTGGTGCAAAGATAACTACTGTTTATAGTAATCATACTATGATTCTATACAATCTACACTATATTTTACCAAATCTTGATGCGTTCAGATTTTGGCTTGTAATTTTTCTCGCCTGGCTGAATCTTAAAAGCTTTATAGAAGGGGTCAAAATTCATTAAAGGTCCATTTACACGCCAGATTGGTGGTGAATGTGAGTTTGTTTTAATGTAGTTTTTCAGGTATGCATCACGTGTTTTTACTCTCCATATTCTGGCAATAGATAAAAAGAATCGTTGATCTGGTGTAAACCCTTGAATTTTTTTATTTCCTTTTCCTTGATCTGTTAGTTTAAATGCATCATAGGCAATAGAAATACCGCCATTATCAGCCGTATTTTCACCAACAGTTAAAGCTCCTTTTAAATGTAGACTATCTAATACAGTGAAAGAACTATATCTGTCAATCATTTGCTGAGTTTTTGCCTTAAACTTTGTGTAATCTTCATCTGTCCACCAATTTTTCACATTTCCATCTTTATCATATTGAGCACCTTGATCATCAAATGCATGTGTTAACTCATGTCCTATTACCATTCCAATTCCACCATAATTTACTGCATCATCTGCGGTAACATCAAAGTAAGGGAACTGTAATATTCCAGCCGGAAAAACAATTTCATTTAATGGTGGATTGTAATACGCGGTAACAGTAGACGGTGTTGTTCCCCACTCATCACGGTTGGGTGCTCTGTCTAACTTTGCAATATTATATTGATATGCATTTTGTTTTAAGGCAACTACATTTTCAAAATAAGTTCCTTTGTGAATAGTTGCATTGTATGCTCTCCAAACATCAGGGTATCCAATTTTTTTAGTGATTGTATATAACTTCTCTTTTGCTTGTTTTTTTGTTACATCGCTCATCCAATCTAATTGATTGATTCTTGTTTCAAATGCTTTTTGTAGGTTATTTACTAAATCTAAAACTCTCTTTTTTGCTTCCTCATTAAAATATCTTTTAACATATAACTGACCAAGAGCAAAACCAAGTTGTCTGTCTACTTTTTGAACCATTAATTGTGCACGCTTTTTTTGAGTAGATTGTCCGTATAACACTTTTGCATATTCAAAGTTTGCAGTTTCAAAAGGTTTGCTTAAGATATCAGCATAGCTAGATAATGTATTTGCTTTTAAGTACGTTTTCCAGTCAGAAATTGAAATTGATACCAGCGCATTGTTTAATTCATTATAATATGCTGGTTGCTTAATATCTACAGCTTCAATATTTAATTTTAACTGTTTCATAATAGTAGACCAACCTATATTAGATTGCATTTTATTCATTTTAGAAACAGCAATTTTATTGTAATTGGCTTTTACATTTCTTCTTTCTATTCTTGTTTTATGAGATACCGCTAATTTCTTTTCAATAGTATAAACTACTTCAGCACTTTTTTGAGCTGATGTATCTCCTGATAAAGTAAATAATGTAGAAAGGTATTTCTTATATGCTTTTTGAATTGTAACTGTAGCTGCATCTGTCTTGAAATAGTAATCTCTATCTGGCAAACCTAATCCTGCCTGACCAAAATGTAACATGTTAACACTACTATTTTCATTATCTGGTGACACATACATGCTAATGATGGATCCATTTCCTGAACTAAGTTCGCTAATAACAAAATTCATTAAAGAAGTAATATTACTAATTGCATCAATTTTAGTAAACGTTTGTTGAAGTGGTTCAAAACCACGTTTGTTAATATTTTCTGTATCCATACCTGAAGCATAAAAATCACCAACCATTTGTTCAATACTTCCAGTTTTATGGTTTCCAGCAGAAACTTCAGTTAAAATATTTTCCAATAGTTTTTTTTGAGGAATGTTTAAAAAACTATACGAACCAACTCCAACTTGATCGTCTGCAATAATTGCAGCATCTAGCCAATTCTGATTTACATGGGCAAAGAAATTGTCTCCAGGTTTTATAGAGTGATCAACTCCATCAAAATCAATTTTATTTTTCGGTTTGGTTTGTTCACTATTACATGAAGATAAGAATAACCCAATAAATGCGATGTACAGTAAATTTCTCATAAGTTTGACTATAGTTTTAACAAATATATGGAAATAAAAAATCATTCAAACAGAAGCTGTAAAACCTTGTTATGAGAGTAAGTAATAGCCTTTCTAAATGCTATTTTTAAAAATTCCCACAAAAAAAACCTCAATAACAAATTATTATTGAGGTCAATATCTTCAATCAAAAAATAATTTTGATTTTTTATTTCTTTAATTTTACTTTAACAGCATTCAGGCCTTTAAGCCCTTTTTCTAATTCAAAAGTTACTTTATCATTTTCAGTAATTTCATCTATGATACCACTAATGTGCGTAAAATATTTTTCTTGAGTATCTGTATCTAAGATAAACCCATATCCTTTAGAGCTATCAAAAAACGAAACTTTTCCATTTCTTATAGGGTCAAAATCTTCTTCTACTTTTTTAGGAATTCCTAAAATAATATCTTCAACATCTACTTCTACTTTTAATGTTGGGTCTGGTGGCGTGTCTGTTAACTGACCATTATGATCTACATATGCAAATTGAATTCCTCCTCCTTTGTCAGCCTTACGAGCTTCCTTTTTCTTCGCTTTCATTTCACGTTTTTTTAAACGCTTCTTTTCCTTTTCACTTTTGTTATATGTTTGTTGCGACTTAGCCATATATTATTTTAAATTATTTATAATTATTCCTTAAAGATATATCTTAACTTGTTTTATTAAAGTAATAGTCAGGGCTATAATTTCACTGCGACACTAAAGATAATAAGTGATTGCTTTAGGAAATAGGTGATTTTACTTATTTAACACAAGTTTTAATGTTGCAAAGTTACTATTATTTACCGACAATTTAGCTATGTAAATTCCAGAAGGCATTTTTTTTGCATTCCAAGTAATAGATTTCTGTCCAATTACAATTTTATTTGAAAAAACTTTTTGTCCTAGGACGTTAAAAATCTCTATTTTTCCTTTCTCAGAAATTGTATTAAACGCAAATGTTGTACTAGAAGTAAACGGGTTTGGATAATTGTTAAAACCCATTGCCTGTGCCACTTCATCTTCAATGCTTAATGTTTGATTTAACTTAAATTTCATGGCTACTGGTCTATGATCTGAAATGTTAGTATCATAATCACTCCAACCTCCAGTTATGTAGTCTTCTATTTTAATTACTTGTACTACTGTATCTTCATCAGTGTATTCATCAAATAGCTCATTGGTTATTAATATATGATCTAAATGCGATGGCCAAGTAGGAAAAGACCATCCTGATGAAACATCAGTTGCAATATCATAATCTGCAAACTTGTAATTTTCAGCATCATCAAAATATGCTTTAAACACATTATCTGAATCACTATCAGTTAATATATCATTTAAATCACCAACTAGTAATACATTTAAATTAGCAAAATTTTCATCTATATATTGTTTTAACAAGTTGCTTGCATTCTTTCTTCTTACTTCTTCATCACTCTGATTTGCTGCATCAAGTCTTCCGTCTCCACAACATTTAAAATGATTGTTAATGATAATCATTCGTTCTCCTTTAAAAACTAAATCCATTACCATTGGATACCTTGGAAAAGGCCTCCAATAAGTTGATGAATTATAAATTTCATAAATACTATTAATTTGAACAGTGCTTTTTTTGTAGATATAAGCCAACCCTCTAAACTTATCAGAGTCTAAATAGCCATCATAATCTGGTAAGCTATTTACCAATTCATTAAATTTGACAATGCTACCAACCTCTTGTATTGCATAAACATCTGCATCTATAGCTTTTAATATACGATCTACATAATCTATTGTCGTTTGATTGTTTTTAGGGAAGTGCTCTATATTCCATGTAACAATTTCAAAAGTATCATCTGTACCAAAAGAAATATCTTCTATGGTTTGTGAGCTAGCAGTAAATACAACTAGTATTGTAAAAACTAATAGTTTAATTTGTCTTAGCATATATTGTGTACTTGTTTTCAATGTATTCAGAAATTTGAAGTGCAAATGTACAAAAATGTAGAACTATATTTTATTGAATAATACTGAAGGTGATCTATTACAGATTTGGTGTCTACAGAAATTATCTCTAATATTGAAAACTATAAAAAACAATACAATGAATACCAAGCAGAGTCTAAAAAAAAGTGCCCTTTTACTTTTAGTAATGATCACTACACTATCATGTACAACCAAAGCTGTAAACCTTACAGATGCTATAGAAATCCCTACTGGTGGTAATAGTTGGGTTTATAATAACACAAAAGAGGATAGAAAGATAATTTCTAAAAACGGAATTCAGAATTGGGAAAACACAGATAGTAACATCCGTACCTATTTTAAAATTACAGAAATTGGCGATTTGCACCTAGGAATCAATGCAAAAGTATTAAATGGAACTTCAAAAATTAGAGTAACAATTGGTAAAGAATCAAAGGATATTAAGATTACAAATCAAGATTTTAAGACTATAAATGTTGGGGTTTTTAATTTAAAAACAGTTGGGTATCATTTTATAGAAATTCAAGGATTAGAGAAAAGTGATACTCATATTGCTGACATAAAATCATTTTTAATCGCAGGAAAAGCAACAAAATCGAAGGTGTATTTTGCTAAGGATGATTTTTATTTTGGACGAAGAGGCCCCTCTGTTCATTTATCTTATGAAACTCCTAAAGACAAAGATGTTGTTTGGTTTTATAATGAAATTTCAATTCCAAAAGGAGAAGATGTAATCGGTTCATATTTTATGGCTAATGGATTTAAAGATGGCTATTTTGGAATACAAGTGAATTCTGAAAATGAACGCAGAATTTTATTCTCAGTTTGGAGTCCTTATAACACACAAAACCCAAAAGACATTCCAGATGATTATAAAATCATTTTACTAGGTAAAGGAGATGGCGTTACTTCTGGAGAGTTTGGTAATGAAGGTTCTGGCGGACAAAGCTATAAAGTGTATGATTGGAAAGCAGAAAGCACTTATAAGTTTCTATTAAAAGGAGTGCCTTCTGTTAACAATTCAACTGATTATTCTGCTTACTTTTTTTCACCAGAAGAAAACAAATGGTCATTAATAGCTAGTTTTAGAAGACCACACACAACAAGATACATTACAAAGCCTTATTCGTTTTTAGAAAATTTTATTCCTTCTACAGGAAATGTTTCTAGAAAAGGAATGTATCAAAATCAATGGGTGTATACTTCAGATAATAGATGGACAGAGCTAACAAAAGCAAAATTCACCGCAGACGCAACAGCAAGAAAAGAATCTAGAATGGATTATGAGGGAGGAATTGAAAACGACCAGTTTTACATGAAAAATTGTGGTTTCTTTAGCAACACCACTTCTATAGATACTTTTTTTACTAGAAAAGCTTCAGGAAATCAACCAACTGTAGATTTCAAGAAATTAGAAGTTCTTAAAAGATAACTGCTTTTTAATGTTAAAAACTGTTAAAAAACGAATCAATTCCCGTTGATTTTAGGTTGTTCTTATTACAAAAACTAACTTTACTAACTTAATCTAAACACTAAACTAATCATAATGAAATTAAACCTCACAAAGAAAACAACCATCTTGTTTTTTATGTCTTTCTTATTTGTTTGTTCTGGGAGCATTTTTGCTCAAGACAAACTTAAAAGAATGCCAGGATACACTCAGTATAAAAAAATGGCTCCCAAATTATTTAGATCAATCAAAAGAGCTCCTACTTCTGTAGTTTGGGCAAAAGATGGAAAAACATTTACGTTTGTAAAAGAAGGTAAAGAGCATACTTTTGATGTAAGAAAGAAAAAAGTAGTTAGCTCTAAAGAAGCTAAAAGAGCACCAAGAAGATTTAGAAGAGGAAACAGACCTGCAAGAGGTAGACAATATGCTGCTCATGTTTCTCCTAATAAGCAATTAAAAGTTTTTACAAAGGATAGAAACGTATATATCAGCAATGCTGATGGGTCAAATGTACAAGCAATTACAACTGAAGGAAATGATAAAAATCAAGTGAAATTTGGTATTGCTACATGGGTTTATGGTGAAGAGTTAGGACAGAATACTGCAATGTGGTGGTCTCCAGATAGTAAAAAAGTAGCATTTTATAAATTTCAAGAAAAAGATGCTAAGAAGTATTATGTGATTTATAATCAAACTAAAATTCAAGATTCTTTAGAAGTTGAAGCGTATCCTAAAGTTGGTGCTAAAAACTTACCAGTAGATTTATTGGTATATGATTTAGAAACTAAAAAAACGGTAACTCTAGATACTAGACATGGAAAACCATACAATGACGGAGCATTAGCTACTTATTTATATGACATCAAATGGTCTCCAGATGGAACAGAATTATTATACCATAGTACAAACCGTAAACAAGACATCATGGAATACAGTGCAGGAAATCCTGTTACTGGAAAAACTAGAACTGTAGTTCGCGAGGAATGGTTGGCAAGTTTCACTAATAATTCACCTGAAATACATGAATTAAAAGATAACAAACGTTTTATCTGGGCTTCTGTAAGAAATGGATTTAAAAATTACTATTTATACAATTATGACGGAACGTTAATCAATGCGATTACTAATCATCAGTTTGAAGTTGGTAGAATTGTAAAAGTAGATGAAAAGAATAATACACTGTATTATTTAGCTCGTAGTGGAGATAATCATATGAAAATGCAATTGCATAGAGTTCGTTTAAACGGAACTAAAAATACACGTTTAACAGACCCTAAGTTTAACCACTCAGTTACTATCTCTCCAACAGGAAAGCACTTTATTGATGTTTCTCAAACACACAATACGCCTCCATTTATGGACTTAGTTGATGCTAGAGGAAGAAAAGTTTCTGAGATTGCTAAAAGTGATATGTCAGAGTTTAAAAAATTAGGTTTTAAAACTGTTGAAGTATTTACATTTACTTCTGCAGATGGAGAAACTGAATTACACGGAATGATTCACTTTCCTTCTAATTTTGATCCAGCAAAAAAATACCCAGTTATTTTAAGTAACTATGGTGGACCAGCAACAAATGCATTTAGAGAATCTTTTGTATACCCAAGTTCTTTAACAGAATTCGGATTTCTAGTATTAAACATTGATGGTAGAAATGTACGTGGTAGAGGAAAACATTTATTAGATAAATTATATGGAAACTTAGGAATTGTAGAAATGGATGATTTTGCTGAAGGAGTAAAATCATTACATGATCGTCCTTATTTCAATAAAGATAAAGTTGGTGTGTACGGAACTTCTTATGGAGGAACTACATCTGCAATGAGTTTATTAAGATTCCCAGATGTATATCATGCAGCTGTTGCAAATTCTTCTGTTACAGACTGGAGAAACTATGATAACATTTATACTGAACGTTTCATGAACCTTTTAGAGAATAATAAAAAAGGATATGATGCTTCTAACTTAATGAACTATGCAAAGGACTTAAAAGGTGAATTGATGATCTTTTACGGAACCAATGATAACAATGTGCATCCATCAAACTCACTACAATTAATTCAGGCTTTACAAAGAGCAGGGAAAAGTTTTGAAGTACAGATTGGCCCAGATAAAGGACATACAGCTGTAAATAGAGACAGAATGATGGAATTCTTTATTCAGCATTTGGTATTAAACCAAGGTGGTTATATCAACTTAAAAGCAATGGATAAGAATTAATTCTTGTTTATATACTATTAAAAAGCTCCTAAGAAATTAGGAGCTTTTTTTATGCTTTATATAGTAAGTTTTAACCTATGTGAAAAAACTCATACAGAAATTATATACATTTTGGAGAGTATATTCTTTTACTACAATAGCAACTACAAAATAAAAGAAAGAACTCAAATCGACATATTTTATTAGTATTTCTATCATCAGGTTTTAATTAAAAGATTATTTCTTAATTTCTAATGATAATTTTTTACCCAACATATTTCCCCGATAGAATTTCCCGGTTTCCCAAAATAAAATTTCACCCATTGCTCCGCTTTTCATGTTTGCATCAACCACAATTACTTTACCGTTATAACGTGTTTCAATTTGTCTGTGTGTGGTATGACCAACAATGATGTTTGTTAGCTTAAAGTGTTTTAGTAATTGATCTATTTGTGAGTCTGTAGCACGTTCTCCTTGAAAATAACCTCTATAATAGATCGGTCCATGACCTCTATGCAGATACGTTCCTATTTCATTTCTTTTAGTTGACAATTCACTTTCTACCAATTGTTGCTTAAACTCAGTGTTAATCTGTGTTAATGATACCTCTTTAGAAACTAAATCTGGGTGTAAGCCTCCATGGGTAAAAAGCATTCCGTTTATTTTAACTAATACAGGCCGTGTTCTTAACCAATTTCCTAAAACAGAACCTTTATTAAAAAGTGCATTGAAAGGTATATTTAATAGGGTTGCAACTTCTTTATATTTTGGATGTACTGCTCTCAAGTTTCCATTCAACACCATTACATCATGATTACCAAGTAACACATGCAACTTCCCTCCTTTTTTCTCGGCTTGCTTTTCAAGATCATATAAAAACCATAATACCTCAGTTACCGCTGGTCCTCTGTCAAAAATATCTCCAACAATAACAAAATGCCCATTTCCAAAATTCCACTTTCCTTTTTTATTAATAACTCCGTTATTTTTTAGGAGTTTGATAAATGTGTTGTATTGACCATGAATATCACTGATCGCCCCAACTTTAAAAGTACCGTTGTACTCTAATTGTGTAGTTTCTACTGGCTTCTTTGTCCAAAGTTTGGTTTTTGTTCCTTTATAACTAATTGTTTGACGGCTTTTAGAACTAATGTTTTGAATGTGTTTCCTTCCTTTATGAATCCAAACTGCAGTACGACCTGCTTTTGATTCTAGTACATAAGGCCCATCGCTTACACCTTCGTACGGAATATTCAATACTTCTAAAATTTCACGGATATTCTCTTCCTTTGCTAAATCAATCGCCGTATAATTATCACGAATTTCTTGTTTAGGATTGGCACCAAGATCTAACAATAATTGTAATGCTTTTTCATTTCTTTCTTTAATTGCAAATACTAATGCAGATTCACTCCCATCATTTATATAGTTTAAATCAGCTTTATGTTGTGCTAACTTTTTGATAACTGTATAATTCCTATAAGCAACAGCAAACATTAATGGACTAATTCCTTCAATTGCTACATTTGGGTTTGCTCCTTGTTCTAATAAATAAGTAGTTACCTTACTTGTTCTGTCCTTTTTTATCGCATATAGCAACAATGTGTATCCTTTAGAATATATTTTATTGATATCATTCCCTTTCTCTAAAAAGTTCTTAACCTGTTCAATATTCCCAGCTTTAATACTTGCATGAATATCATTTGTAGTGGTAGAACTTGCAACTTGCTTTTTTAAAGAAGCACGTCCCATATTATGCGTCATTTTCCTACCGCTTTTAGAACTCCATATCCCTGTAATTTGGTTGTTAGAGATTTGCCCCGAATAACTTCCTTGAGATTCTATAGTAAAGCTAAGTATTGAATCTTTAACTTGTAGATCACTCATTGGTAATGTAGCAACACCTTTTGATGCAGGTCCCATAAAGCCAACAACCTTACCTTTATTTGATAATTCAAAACGCCAAATGATAGCAGCAGATTTATCCTTAGTAATAACAATTCCCCCTTCCCAATTTCCTAGAATACTACTCTGTTGATTGGTTGCGTTTTGTCCTTGTGCATTAATGCAATTAAAAACAAAAAGCAATACTATTTTAAATACAAATGCTTTCATGATTTCTGGTTTTATTTATTGATGTGTGTATCGTTTTAATACTTTTAATCTACTGCAAACATACTCTTGAAGTATAGCTGTGACAATCTTTTGGGACAAACGGAACTCTGATAGATATATAAAGTGATTTCTACATTATGAAGTGATTTCATAACGTTTGGAAGATGTTTTACTGTTTATTTACCTTGTAAACAAAAAAAACCAGAGAAGTTAACTTCTCTGGTTTTTTAATATTTACAACTATCAATCTATATTAAGATGATTAATTTAATTCGGAAACAAACTCTTATCCAACCCCGGTACAATGCGCAATGCATTTTTATAATATACTTTCTTTAATACTGCATCTGGCAAATCCAATCCATACATTGGCCAAAAAGCGTGGTATTTTTTATGGTAAGGAAAGTACTCATCATTACTTTCTAAGACTCTAAAATAGGTTGGAAACTCCTTTGGCTTCCAGCTATCTTTTCC
>CAJXVT010000044.1 GCA_913062575.1 uncultured Flavobacteriaceae bacterium
ATAATAACAATCGCTCCGATTAAGCCAGCATTACCAACAACCCATCCCAAACGCATATACATGATAACTCCAAGAATGGTTAAAATTGAGGGTGTAAAGACACCTGCGAAGGTTCCAAATTTACTTTTTTGCGGCATTAATTAAATTTCATCTTTGAAGAAAATAATAGAAGGTGTGAATATAACTATTCTTTTTATTTTCAAGAATATTTTATTCTAATATAGTTATGGATGATAAAAATAATGCAAAACTTGTATTTAGTTTTAATCTAAAAACTACAAAAAATGAAGTGAATACGCTATAGTAAGATGTTGCTTAAGAAGCTCTATGAAAATTTGTTTTTATTGTATGTATGGTTTAAGTATAGTTCCATTTGAATATTTAAGTAAATTATTAGAGATGTATTGTTTACGTATAGGTTAAATATTTCTAAAGAACATTTAATCTCAATAAATTTATAATCTAAATTAAAATATTCCTTTTTTATGCCTGCATCAAACAACTTAACTAAATATATTATCTTTTTTTTATTCATTTTTAATCAATTTTATAGCTCAGCACAAAACATTCAAGTTGGTAGTGCTAGTTACACAAAAACTTTTCCTGGATCAGATTCCGCAGGAAGAAATGGATATCCTTCAGGAGCACCTCAATTAAGTGGTAATGCTATAGGAAAACCTGTACCGACAAATGATTGGTGGTCAAAGCTTGTAAAAGAAAATCATGCAGATAATCTTTTTAATTATCCGATGACCTTAAAAACTATGAACCAAGGTCTAATTGTTACTTACATACCTTGGGGAGTTATTGGAGATTCTGCACCTATTGAAATAGGACTTATAGGATTGAATACTACAAAAGCGACAGTTTCAGATTATTCAGATTGGACGGTTACAATGAATTGGAATGATTCTTCCCATAATTTAGAAGCTACTACTGGAATTGGAATGCCATTTATCTATTTTGAAAAAGACATAGATGATATTGTAGAAATAAAAGTTAATTCAGGAACTACTACAATAGCAAATGAGTTACTAATTATTACAAATGCGACGAGCGGAGCAGATTTTGTGTTTTATGCTCCAGTTGGTAGTATATGGTCACAATCTGGCACTACATTTACTTCAACTTTAAATGGGGAAGATTATTGGTCTATGGCAATGTTACCCCAAACCACCTCTAATGTCACTACCGCTGCACAAGAATACAAGAAATATGCATATGTATTTCCAAGTAACACAACAACAGCGTGGAACTATAATGAAAATACATCTAAAGTAACGACCACATTTACAGTAGAGACAAATGTAAAAGAAGGAACAGAATCAAATATGCTATTAGGTTTGTTGCCACATCAATGGAGTAATTTAACTTCTAGCTCTGCACAGCCTAATGGAGATGTTTACAGTTCTGTCCGTGGAGATTTAAAAACATTAGTTGGCAATACATTTACTGTAGAAAACACATTTAAAGGGATATTACCAACTCTACCTTATTTAGCAAATTATAGCTCTGGATTTAGTCCATCTGCATTAGATAAAAAAATATCTCAAATAGAAAATGATGGGTTAGCAACTTGGACAGACTCTTATAACGAAGGTCAAGTAATGAATAGATTAATTCAAACAGCCAGAATTGCTGACCAAATGGGAAATACAGAAGCAAGAGACAAAATGATAGCCACAATTAAAGAACGTTTAGAAGATTGGCTTTCTGTTGCTTCTGGAGAAGTAGCATTTTTATTTTATTACAATACTAATTGGTCTACTTTAATAGGCTATCCAGCAGGTCATGGGCAAGATAATAATATTAATGATCATCATTTTCATTGGGGATATTTTATCCATGCAGCAGCTTTTATGGAGCAATTTGAACCTGGATGGGCAAATCAATGGGGAGATATGATTAACTTATTAGTACGTGATGCAGCTTCAGAAAACAGAAATGATACTGAATTTCCTTTTTTAAGAAACTTTAGCCCATATGCTGGCCATAGTTGGGCAAACGGATTCGCCACTTTTCCGCAAGGAAATGATCAAGAGTCAACATCAGAAAGCATGCAATTTGCATCCTCTTTAATTCATTGGGGAACCATCACAGAGAATAATGCAATTAGAGATTTAGGAATATATATATATACTACAGAACAAACAGCTATAGAAGAATATTGGTTTGATGTATATGAAAGAAATTTTCAAGCATCACAACAGTTCAGTTTGGTGTCAAGAGTATGGGGAAACTCTTATGATAATGGAACATTTTGGACAGCAGATATTGCTGCTTCTTACGGAATAGAAATGTACCCCATACATGGAGGCTCTTTATATTTAGGGCATAATAAAAGTTATGTAGATAAACTATGGAACGAAATATCTTCTAATACAGGAATATTAAGTAATCAAGAGAATCCAAATTTATGGCATGATACTTATTGGAAATACTTATCATTTACAAACCCGCAAGCAGCTATTGATTTATATGATTCTTATCCAGATCGTTCATTAAAATTTGGGATATCAGATGCACAAACATATCACTGGTTGCATGGAATGAATGCTTTAGGTACCGTAAATACTACAATAACTGCAAATCACCCCATAGCTGCTTCATTTACAGATAATGGTGTAATAACTTATGTTGCTCATAATTATTCTAACACACCAATTATTGTGACGTTCTCTGATGGTTATAAGTTGAATGTTCCTGCAAAACAAATGGCTACAAGTAGAGATGCAAATATTTCAGGTGTTTTATCTACTGATTTTATTCAAGCTTATGCAAATGGAACTGTAAATCTTAGTGTTAACACTTCTGGAACAGGGATTTCAAAAGTAGAGTTTTATGACGGAACAAAGTTTATTGGTGAGAAAACTAGTTCTCCTTATACTTTTAAAGCGACTAATTTAGAAATTGGGATTCATGGTATGTATGCTAAAATATATGCTGGGAATCTGTTTAATGTAACCAATATTATTGAAATTCAAGTAGGTGAACAAGTACCATATTTAACCGAAGCATTTGAAATTCCGGGTACTATTGAAGCAGGTAATTATGACATATTTGAAGGTGGTGTAGGTCAAAATATTTCATATGTTGATACTTCACAAAATAATGAAGGTGATTATAGAGTAGAAGAATATGTAGATGCCATTTCTGATACAGCAGAAGGTAAGATTGTAGGTTGGATAGCTGCAGGTGAGTGGTTAGAGTACTCAATTGATGTACAGACTCCTGGTAACTACGATGTTTCACTACGATATGCATCTGGTAACTCTAGTGGAGGTGGACCTATGTATTTCGAAATTGATGGAGAAAAAATAAGTTCTGATATTTCTCTTCCGACAACAAATGGTTGGGATAAATGGAACACTATAATTGCTAATAATGTTTCATTAACCCAAGGAAAACATATTTTAAGATTAGTGGTTTCAAATGGTGAATTTAATTTAGGTAAAATGACTTTTACACATGCTTCTGCTTTAGGATATGTTGCACCAATAGCTGATGCTGGACAAAATGTAGTTGTTATACTTCCTAATTCTTCTGCGAGCTTAGATGGCTCTGCAAGTAACGATCCAGAAGGTGAGATAATTACGTATAGTTGGGAGCAGATTTATGGTCCTTCAATAATAAGTTTTGACAACAATAATGTTGTATCCCCTAATATTTCTAATTTAGTAGAAGGGGTTTATAAATGCCAATTAACAGTTAGTGATGGTACATATACTTCTAAAAGTTATGTGCTTGTAATTGTACAGTCAAATGCAAATTCAAACCCAACAATTTCAATTACTTCTCCATCAGATAACACTTCTTTTTCAGAAGGATCTAGCATTACTATTAATGCATCTGCCTCAGACTTAGATGGCACAATTTCTTTAGTTGAATTTTTTGATGGGACCACAAAAATTGGGGAAGATAATTCTTCACCATTTAGTTATAATTGGTCAGACGCAATTACAGGAAATCACCAAATTACTGCTGTAGCAACTGATAATGGTGGTGCAAATGGCACTTCTCAAATAGTAAATATTTCAGTAGACAAAGTAATGTCTTGCACAGAAACATCTAGTCAGGCTCAACAAGGGGCTTTTTCTACAGGTTACAAAGCAGTTTTTGAAACTGTTGGTACTAACGTTACTATCTCTTTTGAGCTATTAGATACTGATAAAGTTGGTGTTATAGCATATTTATGGAAACAAACACCATTCGGGGAAGTTCAAATGGACAATGTATCTGGATTAAAATTTTCTAGAACAATTAGTGGGGTTGTAAGTGGTGAAATGATTACTTATGCATGTAAATTTGCTTTCTCTGGCGGTTTAGCTGTTACCAAGTACATTTCGTATCAAGTGGGAAATGATTGTAACAGTTTAAGTATAAATGATCATTATTTAAATCAATCAATAAAGCTATACCCAAACCCAGTAAAAAATACGTTCTATATAAATTCTCAATTTGAATCATTAACCAAAGTTGAAATATATTCATTGATCGGAACAAAAATCAAAGAAATTAATACTAACTTTTATACAGTTAATATCGAAGATTTATCAAGTGGTCTTTATTTTATTAAAATATTTACTGCAAAAGGTCAAGTGACAAAAAAAATAATTAAAAAGTAGTCTTACTTGTAATACTTATAAATAGTGCTTTTATTCACTTTTAACAATCTTTTATAAACTACTCTGTTATTCATTTATTTTTCAAGAAAAAAGGTCATGTTTTTTTGTGAAATTTAAATATATAATTATGAAATTACCAAGTATACTGCTGAGTCTCTTCTCTAGAATGTTGCATAAAATAAGACTCAAAGTGTTTTAGATAGAGCAAAACGTTTTAAGGTAATTGTTGTTTACTTAAATGTATAACGTTTCTCGTCTATTGAAGAGTTGTTTAACAATTGGTTAAATGTTTTGATGGTATTAAAATCTCGGGTAATTTCTTCAGATACAGCAATTCCAGAAACGCCCGATTTAAATATATATATGTTCAATAACAAAAGAACAAAAGCATATGGCTTGCTATATACGAACGAAGTTTAGGATGCTGTTTTAAGAAAAAAGGCGCCGTATTAAAAAGGTTTAATCTGAGAATTTACATTGCATAATTTACTGTTTTTCTCTTCAGTTCTTAAATTGTGTTAATCAAGTTCTAATTCTTTGTTAATTCTTCCAAAACATTGTCACATAGCTTCAAAGTTTTCGTCTTCTTAGTATAACACTAAAAGCATTTATCATGGAAACCGAGAACAAAATTATCAAAAAAATTAAAAAAACAATTTTACAATCAAAAAGAGAGACTTGGAACAAAAAAAGAAATTATGGACATAAATATAGAATTGCATTCTTTAGTTAATCAGTATCTTATTTATTTTATTATAGAGTAGAAGTAAAGCAAAATATCCGCAGTTTACATCCTTTTATGAAGAATAAAGAATCAAAAATACACCTAACATAATACCTACTAAAGGAATTAGTTTTTTACGCTTGTTCTTTTCTTTAAAAACAAGACCTCCAATAACAACAGCAATTAGTATTTGACTTCGTTTTATAGCAGATAATAGCATAATTAATGCCTCAGGATCTTGTAAGGCTTTAAAATAAAAATAGTCTGCTGCTTGTAATAAAACTCCAACTGCAACAATTGACCAACGCCATTTAAACGCTTTTCTCTTTTCTACATAAGGAAACCATGTTATTGATAAAATAACTGCTAAAATGAGTAGGGTGTAAAAACAAAACCAAAATTGCAAGGTTTGTGGATTCAAAGTTAAACTCTGAATTAAGAACTTATCATACAATCCGCTAGACGAGCCTAAGAATGTTGCGCCAATAATAGCAAATATCCATTTATTCCGTTTGAAATTAATACCTTCCTTTTTTCCTATTTTTGAATACAAAATTACTGAAGAAATAATCAAAGAAAACCCAATCCATTGCAAGAAAGTTGGTTGTTCTTGATAAATTAAAATTGCTCCTATAAAAGTAAAAAATGGTCCTGCTGAGCGAATTGGAGTTACAATCGTTATTGGTAAGTGCTTTAAAGCATGAAATGCCAACACCCACGATGCTGCCATTATCATTGATTTTATAAAAATAAAACCATGTGTTTTCCAGGTAATACTTGTTATATGAAACCCTATTTGTTTTGTGTATTCTGGAAAATATAGAGAACCAATAAAGAATGGTAGTAACACCAATAAACCAGTACTAATAGTCCCAAAAAGCACAGGAAAAACCTCATTTCCTTGTACTGCATGTTTCTTGCATAAATTGTGTAATCCTAAAAAAAGCGCCGCCAATAATCCCAAATACATCCACATGGCGCGAATATAGTTTTTTACGCTATTTTGGGCTTAGAATACTTCACTATTTATTTAAACGATCTTTCTTTTTCATTCCGAATAATAGTCTTGGGATATTAAAAGGGTAAATCAATACTCGATATATGATTAAAATAAGAGGGAATGATGTTAAAAATAGGATTCCAATTTTTGAAGGAATATTTACATTTAATTGAATAATATAGTATCCCAATACAATAATGATTGTTTGATGTAATATATAAAAGGGATAAATTGCTTCATTGCATTTTTGTAGTAGTGTACTTTTTTTGTTAAACCAAACTTGTCCATATCCTAATATAGTAGTTACAAGTGTCCAACTAACTAAAGCACAAACTA
The DNA here is from genome assembly GCA_913062575.1 of uncultured Flavobacteriaceae bacterium. Classification (GTDB taxonomy): domain Bacteria; phylum Bacteroidota; class Bacteroidia; order Flavobacteriales; family Flavobacteriaceae; genus Polaribacter. The sequence continues at coordinate 6,686 of CAJXVT010000044.1, forward strand.
AATACCAAAGACCCCATCTGCTAGCTATTGAAAGATAGGGCGAGATATATTCACTTGGCAACAGGTAATAACCGTAGAATAGCAGAAAACTTATTATAAAACATATAAAATTAAATTTACGATACGATTTTAGATGATTCCAACTATTATAAGACGCTGTAAACAACATTCCAAAAACAAAAAAATATCCATAATAAAAAGTAGAAGAGAGGTTTGTAATATCTTTAGAATCACTTGGGTTTACTTTTTTTAAGAGTATCGTTATTACAATTAATGGAACTGCCCATAATAAGATTCCGTACTTTTTAGTAGTAACCTTATCTAAGAGGTTAATCAAGCTATCAGATTTCGATGATTTTAAAAATAAAATAAATGGAATTAGCATCGAAGAGAAAACAAAGAGATTCTTAATAAACCATAGGTGATTTATTTCAACAAATAAACCACTTGTATACACATCCCAATACGAATTAAAATCTTTAATGTGCTCATAATAGGTTTGCGGAGGAACAATAAATAATACTCCAAAAATAAGCGGAATTATTAATCGTGAGCTTCTTTCTTTTAAAAACTGTACCCAAGTTCTTTTAGAAAAAGCAAACATGGTTCCTGTTCCAGAAATCAAAAATAATAAAGGCAATCTAAATTGTTCAAAAAACACCATAACATCATCAAGTACTTTACTTGACTCTGCATTCATTATATGAAACCCATCTCCATTAAAAGGCATGCCAACGTGATGTAGATATACAGCTAGTATTGCTATTACACGTAACCAATCTAAATCATATCGGCGTTTTTTTTCTGTCATTATACTTGTTTTTTCGTTTCGTTTGCAAACGTAAAAACAAATTGTTATGTAATAAGATTTCTGTGACAAATGACAAACAGAAGTGACGAAATGCAAGCCTTTCTACTACTTATGTTTTAGAAAAAATGGCGTTAAAATTGGTGATATTTGAACGAGAAACAGGAATTGTAACCGAGCAGTTTTTTAATAATAATTGGTAGCCCTGTGCATTCCCCGAACTAGATTCTATTGCGTGTAGGTTTACTAAATAGGAGCGATGTGATTTAAAGATAAATGGGAATGCTTCTAGTTGATCTTGTAATTCTTTAAGCGTCATTCTAATTAAAGTTTTCTTAATCACATTTGATGAAGTAATAAATAACTCTATATAATTACTCTCTACTTTTGCATACAAGAATTCTTCAGTTTTTAGGTCAAAACTCTCATTTACAATTGGAGTTTTGATGGCAACTACTTTGTTACTTGATGAGTTTGAGGTTGAATTAGAAAGCTTTTTTAAAGAGCTACTGTGTTTATTTATTAATCGCTCTAAATTTAATGGTAAAACAATCATTAATATAAGAACTCCAACTAAAAAGGTGTTACGAATCTCTTCCCACAAATAACCAAAAGACCAATTATTGGGATTTGTGTAAATTAAATCACGAATTAAAAAATCAACGATACCAATTAATAAAAGCACAATTGATAGGTTAACTATCTCCTTGCCAAGTGTCCAAGTTACTTCCTCTTTTATTATCCTGTTTATGATCATAAAACAGCCAAGAGCAATAGGAAATGGAATAAATGCGTGTATACATAAAATCCATATAAAATTGATTTTATGTTCAGTAACATTAACATCAAAAGGTTGGAAAAAATAGGAGAAACTAAAACTTAAAACACAGATGATTAATAACAGAAACAGCAACCTTTTTGTATTACCATAATAATACGGATATGGTTCTTTTAAATAGCCTTTGAGTTGTTTCTGAAATAGTCTCATTGTTAAAATGTATGACGCATTTCTTCTGTTGATGATGCACTTAGTAATTGATTAAATGTTTTGATTGTATCAAAATTTTGGGTGATTTCTTCTGAAACCGCAATTCCTGAAATACCTGTTTCTAAAATATCTGTAACATCTTTTGTTGTAATATCACCAAAACCTATAATAGGAGTTTCAGTTTGTAAGGCTTCAGAAATTGCAGTATATCCATTGACACCTAAAACAGTATCAATAGCGTCTGTGTTTGTTCTATTTCTAAAAGGGCTTAAACGGATATAATCTACTTCTTTTTCAAGTAAAGTCTCGCAATCTTGTAAAGTGTTTGCCGATCCTCCAATAATTTGCCAAGTATATAAATGCTTTCTAGCTAAAGTAGGGCAGACGTCAGTATTTTCAAAATGAACACCATCAGCTTTTACTTCTCTTGCTATTTTATAATTTCCATTAATTAGTAATCTGGTTTGAAAATGAGCTGTGATTTCTCTAGCTTCTGTTGCTAATTTTAGAAGTTTTTTTTCTGACACATCTTTTACATTCAATTCTACTAACTCGGCACCAGAAGTACATGCTTTCTGGATGTTTTCTAGATGCTCTTTAGGAGAATTTCCTTGAGATATATAATGCAATTTTGGTATAATCATGGTTTGTTTTCTAGTTATTAGAAATCTCATTATTGAAATCTCTCTACATATAACGAACAGCAAAAATACGAATGTTTAATGACTGATAACAACAGTTTCTAATTAAACAAGGTTGACAACATATCAAATTCTGATTTTTCTAAAGCTACGTTACCATCTAATGGAACTAATTTATCAGGATTGTCTTTCAAGTACCAATTTAGAATTCTTTTGCTATCTCTATTGTCTTTCATGCTCGTAATTACATTCATGTAACAATTTGGAGATTCAATCTTTATGGTTTTGTCGATATAACCAAACCCTTTATACACGCCATTTAAAACAAGTGCAAAGGCATTTTCTTTATCATTTCTGCCTTTTTCATTGATCACAAAACTTTCTGTTTTATACTGTACAGACTGAATTGCTTTATGAACTCTCTTATTATAAGAGTCAACACTTTCTTCATTTTTACAGATTCCTTTGCATTGTTTTATTTGGTAATGAAAACAGTTTGAAACATTGGATTGTAAATGACAATATTTAGGGCAAAGTTCAAATTCTTCGCAAAATTTTTCTATAAAAACTCTAGCTTCTGTTGCATTGTAAAATTTTGTGATTGGATTTGTTACAAATTTAATTTTATTGGTAGCAATATGTGTAATTCCGTTTCTATCCTCATATGTAAATAGGGCAATACTTTCTGCCGTTCTTCTTTGAGCTCTATTATACTTAGGATATATCCTTTTTATTTCAGAAGATTCAAGTAGTAATGCTAAAAGCTCATTACCTGTTTCTGTAAAAGTAATATTTGCTATTTCTAGACACATATTTACTTCTTTCTTAGTTTTATCATAGAGATGACTAAGAACTCTTTGTCTTATATTATTTGCTTTTCCAACATAGATCACAACATTCTCACTATTTCTAAAATAATAAACACCTTCTTTTTTTGGAAGCGTTTCAAAAACTTCTTTTGACAATAGTGGAGGTAACGTGGCTTCTTTAGATTTAGGGTTTAAGAAAGAGTTAATAGTATTAGTAGTGTCTTTCTCTAGAAGCATCTTAAATAAAATAACGGTTGCTTCTGCGTCACCTTTGGCTCTATGTCTGTTAGAAATAGGAATCTTTAAAGAAGTGCACAACTTTCCTAAACTATAAGACTTGAAACCTGGAATTATCTTTCTTGAAAGTCGAATAGTACATAGTTTCTTTCTTTGAAAACTAGCTCCTAAAGTTTTAAATTCTTTCTGAATGATATTGTAATCAAAGTTGACATTATGAGCAACAAACACTGTGTTTTCTGTAATCTCTAATACTTTTTTAGCAATCTGATAAAACTTTGGAGCATTTGCCACCATGGCGTCATTAATGCCAGTTAACGTAGTAATATAATATGGAATTGTACATTCTGGATTTACAAGACTGGTAAATTCATCCACTATCTTTTCTCCATCAAAAACGAGAATGGAAATTTCAGTTATTTTATCACCTCCAGTGGTTTCAATATCAATTACAGCGTACATCATGCTATTAACTTTTCTAATGCTTTTAGTTCAATTCCTAATTGATTAAACATTTGAGCGATGCTACTAATTTTTAATTCGTGCTCATCATATTCTTGCGTATTTATACTACAAGTGTATTCCCAAATTTCTAAAATATTTTCAATTGGTACTTCGTATGCATCATAGAGTTTGTTGTCAGAAACTAATAAAAGTGTTTTGCTTTCTTCAATTTTATTATAAACTCTTTTGTACACCAAACCATCATTTTCAGTTAAGATGATATATGTTCTACCATCTCTAACCTCACTAATGTCTTCAATATATTTAGCAATAATAAATGATCCGCTTTTTGCAGGTAACATTGAGTCTCCTTTGATAGGAAAAGCTCTGTGTTTTCCTGTAGGAAGAAAAGGAAGTTTTATTTTTCTTAAATCCTCTACATATTCAGGATCAGAATATCCGCTCAAATAGCCTGCGGATGCTTCTTGTGGAATGATTTCAATTAAGTCTTCATCTTCACTGTCAACAGTAATAGGGAATAAGACGCGTTGATTACCAATGTCAATAAAAGAAGTGTTTTTTGACAGTGTTAAATTGTTTCTTATCAAAATATCTATTGGTAACTTAAAGTAATCAGATATTTTCAGTAGAGTTTCAACAGAAGGCTCGGTTCTCCCAGATTCATAAGACATCAGTTTTGAACGAGAAATTGAAATTTCTTCAGACAATCCTTCTTGAGATAAATGCTTTAAGTTTCTAAGGTGCTTAATATTGTTGGCTAAATTCTTCATAATGTTTCAAAAATAAACAAACAATGTTTAAAAATGAAACTAATCCGGTAATTTATTTTAATCTTAAGTAATAGCCATATAGAAATTAAAGAAACTATCGTTCTTTACTATGATATTCAAGACTTACGATACACTATTTAATAGAGACAGTTCTAGCACGCTGCATAAAATAAGACTCAAAGCGTTTTAGAGTTGGGTGTATTTTTTCTGAATAAAGTACAAACTGACATTTAGTAATACTTTGAGTAATTGACATCATAGCAGTAAATGCAGCATTTTGAACTAGAAATTCAGCATCATCTACACTAAATATTTTTAATTCAGTAGCGTTTAAACCATTTAAAGTAAACAACTTTCTCATGGTCTGAGGTGTAGAAATAAGAATATCAACACCTTCAAATATTTCTGATTTTAGCATATCAATATGTGCTTTTTCTTCACATAAATAAACACGCATTTCATGATATCTAGTAAATTTAAAAAAGGCATCATAGGTTTCCTGTGCTTTTTCTTTATTTTCTACTAAAACAATAGCCCTTGGTACATTTCCAATAGCTTCAAATTTTAATTTCTGCAAGGTAGTAAGTACAAGCGTGGTTGTTCTTCCACTATCTTTTGGAGCTGTACAATAGATGTTGGCTCCACTTTTAATTACAGGAATACTCGCTTTCTGAAAAGGAGTTGGGATTGTTATTTCTTGAGATTCAAGCATCTCTTTGATCTCAGAGTGTAATTTTTTAAAAGGCATAGAAAGTAAAAAGCTAACTGTTTATCGAAATGTTTATCTAATGAGGGGCAAATATACTACTAAATGGGCGTAATTATTATTTTATATCCGCCTTTTACATGAAGTGATTTTATTCCGTTTTTAAATAACGCTAGCTCTTTTCAAAATTATAGCTACAAATCGTTCGCTAGGTTTTGACTCAACCAGTAATATAATTTTTATATAATGCAACTCCCAGAGCCTACACTAAACAAGCTTGATGTAGTATAGCTTCCCTTCGTAAAAAGCTCTCTTCTTACGTTTTTTTTACCGTATACTTATCATTCATTGTACCACTAAGCGACTTATACCAACCACCCAGCGATATTATTTTCTACAAGATGAGTTCTGCCCTTTTTTTGCATGAAATTTAAACTATTTATTATGAAATTATCGAATACATTCTTTGGCGTCTTATTCTTATTTGTAACAACATTATCTGCGCAAAAATCATTAGAAAACATTGAACAAAAAATTATTACGGCTTACAAAATGTCAGTTAAAACTAAAACTGATCAATTTCAGTCTGTACATAAAATATTGAATTCCTTAGATAGTAAAGAAAATAGCAAAGCAGTGTATTGGATTGCATTTTCAAAATATCAACAAGCTCGTTTCTCTAACCGAATTAATCATGAAAAAGCAGCATTTAAACTTTTGAAAGAAGGTATACAGAAATTGAAGTCTATAAAAAATCCAAATTCAGAAGAGCTCGTACTACATGGAACTATGCTGAGTTTTTCCATTATGTTTCAACGAAATATAGCTGCAATTATCTCAGGGAAAGCACACACACTTTATGACAAGGCATTACATAAAAACAAGAAAAACCTTCGTGCGTATTTAGCAATTGGTAAAAGCGATTATTTTAAACCAGTACAATATGGTGGCGGTTTTAAGGCCGAATCCTATTTAAAACAAGCACTAAGCAAACCAGACAAAAGTACAGACGCTTCTTTTGCACCAACTTGGGGTAGAGAACTGGTTTATTATTACTTGGCAAGCTTCTTACATAGAGAGAATCGAATTGAAGAAGCAAATAGTTATGGCAAGCAAGGCTTAAAGAAATTCCCTAACAGTGACATTCTAAAATCTTTAGTTGATAAACTCAATAAAAAATAATATTAGAAATAGAATAATTCATCAATCAAGAAAGAATCTTATGAAGAAAATAATATGTCTATTCTTCTTTTTAATATCACTTTTTACAACGGCTCAAACAACAATTAGCGGTCATATAAAAGATAGTAAAGGAAGGCCAATAGATCTTGTAAACATCTATCTAAAAGATGTTTTTGATGGTAGTGTTACAGATACTAAAGGAAAATTCACATTTAATACCAACATAAAAGGCAAGGCAATTCTTTCTGTAAGCAGTTTAGGGTATGTTTCCATAGAAAAAGAAATTACTATAGGTTTAGAAAATCTGATTTTTGATTTTGTATTGCAAGATGCGACAGGTAATCTTGATGAGATTGTAATTTCGGCTGGGGTATTTGATGCTAGTGACAAAAAAAAGTCCTCCATTTTAAAACCCTTAGATATCGTTACCAATCCAGGAGCAAATGGTGATATATACGCCGCTCTAGCGACACTTCCTGGCGTGACTCCAGTGGGAAATGAAACAGGCTTATTTGTTCGTGGTGGTGAAGCCTCTGAAACAAAAACAATTATTGATGGTACATTGGTAGCCAGCCCTTTTTTTAGTACTGTTCCAGATATCCCCTCAAGAGGACGATTTGATCCTTTTTTATTCAAAGGAACCTTGTTTAGCACAGGAGGTTATTCAGCTCAATATGGACAAGCTTTGTCTTCTGTTTTAGTGCTTAACACGAATGATATGCCAAGCAAGAGCAGTTATAGTTTTGATATTAATATGGCCGGATTGGGAGCTTCATACACCAAAGTTTGGAAGGAGAAAACAGCTGTTTTAGCAAGTATTGGCTATACAAATTTGAGCACTTTGTTTTCTCTTGTACCACAAAATAAAGTGTGGGATACAGCTCCAAATGGAACTTCTGCATCGATAGGGTTTCGTCATCGCACAGAGAATGGTGGATTTTATAAATCCTTTTTACAATATAATACTAGTGCTATTGCCTTAAATTTTAAAACGACTGGAAGTGAAGCTCCGAATAGCACCTTTTCAAACAGTTCTAAAAATGTATTTTGGAACAACTCTTTTAGTGGGTATTTAAACGATCATTGGAAAGTATTACTTACAGGTTCATTAAGTTTTAATGAAGATAAAGACCAGTTTAATGAGCATGGTTCTCTTGAAAAGGATTGGCTAGCACAAAGTAGAATAACATTAAGTAGAAGGCTAGGGAAAGCACAGATACGCTTTGGAGGAGAAATGCAATTGTTCAAAAATGAGTTCACAACAAATGAGGATCTAACTATTATAGACAATACTTTAACGGCAGTGTATGCAGAATCCGATATAAAATTCAGTAAAAAACTGGCATTAAGAGTTGGTTTACGTGGCGAACAGGCTTCAGTAATAGATAAATCTAATATAATGCCCAGACTCTCTTTAAGCTATAGATTAGGGCGTAAAAGTCTTTTATCATTTGCTTATGGTCATTTTTATCAAACGCCGCAAAAAGAATATGTCCGAAAAACAACGCAAATAGATTTTGAGAGTGCCACACATTATATTGCCAATTTTCAATGGAAAACTAAACAAAGGCTCTTTAGAATTGAAGCCTATTTTAAAGACTATGAACATTTAATCAAACAAGCGTCAAATTTAAGTTTAAACAATAGAGGGACAGGGTTTTCTAAAGGTATTGATGTGTTTTGGAGAGATGAAAAGAGTATTGAAAAATTAACCTATTGGTTGTCCTATTCCCTTGTAGATTCCAAACGATTTTATCGTAATTTTCCAATTGAAGCTACGCCTATATTTGTGTCTAAGCACAATGTTAGTTTGGTTGCTAATTACAAGCTAACACCCCTTGTCAGAGCCGGTTTTGCTTACAGCTATGCTTCGGGAAAGCCTTATGTCAATCCAAACAATGACGCCTTTTTAGCCGATACAACGATTGACTATCACAATTTAAATTTTAGTGCTAGTTATTTGGCTTCCATTTTTGGTAATTTTTCAGTAATTTTCGCGTCGATAAAAAATCCTTTTAGCTTTAAACAAGTGTTTGGATATCGCTATTCTGATGATGGAACTCAAAGAAGCCCAATACTGCCATCTACCAATTGGTCTTTTTTTGCAGGAATCTCTATTTCATTGGAATAATAAAATCATAAAATGAATAATAAAATCATAAAACACTTATTATTTTGGATTGTCATTTCGTTGCTTTGGAGTGCCCGAGATATGGTGTACCATCAGAACTTTTTCCAAAATTTGAAAACCAATGTATATACGTTTTTGCCCTATGCCCTTTTGGTTTACTTCAATTTATTTGTCCTAATTCCTAAGGTATTACTAGCAAAAAAAAAGGTTCTTTATGTGCTATTTCTTTTATTGGGGCTCTTTCTAATTACAATGCTGTCTTCGTGGAGTCTTGATGTATATTTTACAAATATCAACAACCTAACAACAGCTTTATTCTTTGGGAGTTATCAAGGAAAAATTTCTATTGTAACAGAGCTACTTGTAATAGTTAGCATTTCTATGTCTTTCTATTTTTACGATCAATGGAATCAAAAAGAAAAGTATGCCGCAGAGATCGAAAAAAAGAAATTAGAGGCAGAATTACACCAGCTTAAGAGTCAGATAAATCCACATTTTTTATTTAACTCACTAAATAGTATTTATATTCTATTGGGTCAAAACCTTGATTTGGGTAAGGAAACTTTGATCCAATTTTCAGATTTATTGAGTCACCAAATCTATGAAAACAATAAAGAACGTGTTTCGTTATCTAAAGAGATTGAAAATTTGAAAAATTACATTAAACTTGAAAAGGTTAGACATGAAGATGTCCTTGAATTGGATTATAAATTTCCGACCGATCAAAATAATTTATATGTGACTCCTATGCTTTTTCTCCCAATCATAGAAAATGCATTTAAGCATGGGCAGCGTACTGATTGCTATTGGATAAAAATAAAAATGGAGGTTTTAGAAGATCACAATTTACACCTTACTGTTGAAAATAGTTTAAACCCTTTTAGTAAAGCATCAACAAAGAATCATGGTATAGGATTGAACAATGTAAAACGCAGATTGGAATTAATTTATCCCAACAACCATGAGTTAAGTATTGAAAAAAGAGAAACTAGTTTTAAAATCTATTTAAAAATAAAATTATATGAAAGCCAGATGCCTAATCGTTGATGATGAGTCTTTAGCAAGAAAAGGAATAGAAGAGTATATTAATAAAACTCCCTATTTAGTATGTGCTAGTTCACTTGGTTCAGCTCATAAGGCATTAGAATATTTAAAAAATAATGAAGTTGATATTTTATTTTTAGACGTTCAGATGCCGGACATGACAGGATTAGAATTCATGAAAGTCCTTAGCAATCCACCACAAGTCATTTTTACCACTGCACATAGAGAGTTTGCACTGGAGGGGTTTGAATTAAATGCTGTGGATTATTTATTAAAACCGATTTCTTATAATCGATTTTTGAAAGCAGTACAAAAAACACTAGCTCTAAATACAAATACAACCAGCCAAAAAGAGGCTATTTTTATAAAATGTGATGGCCTTATTGTAAAAATTCTATGTGATGAGATTCTCTTTATAGAAACAGCTAAGGATTATGTTTTTATACAAACAACGAAGAAGAAATATTTAACGTTAATTTCTTTGCGACAAATTCAAGAAAGCCTTCCAGCGTCTAAATTCATGAAAGTTCATCGTTCTTATGTTGTAGGTATACAGCATGTAGAAAAAATTGAAGGGAATTTGTTATATATAGAAAATCACAAAATCAAAATCAGTAGGCTTTTAAAAACAGACGTTTATACTAAAATTATTGGCAATCGTTTAATTGAACGATAGAAAACACTCCATAGTTTCTTACATAAAACCCACTTTTTTTTTACTTTCTAAATATCCCTTTCCAATGCCGTTTTCTATAAAACTTTGTTCTTAACATTGTATGAATTGAGCGCTATCAATCCTTAATTAACTTTATAATTTCTTTATAAGAAGCACCAATCGGAATTTCCATACCGCCAACTAAGACAATATCTTTTGCTGTTAACGCAGCTATTTTTTTTGAATTCACAATATAAGAACGATGCACTCTCAAAAAAGTGGAAGGTAGTTTCTCAACAAAAGAACTTATTTTATCTTTTGTAATGATAGTCTCGTTTGTGGTATGTATTCTCACATAATCTTTAATGCTATCAATAAACAGCATGTCACTAAACGCAATTCGAATCATCTTTTTGTTAGAATTCACAAAAATGTGATCTGATGTGATTTCTATTTCAGGAGATTTTATATTGGTAGAGGCTGTAGTTGCATTCAAAGCCCTGAATTTATTTATCGATTTATAAAACCGAAGAAAGGAAATTGGTTTTAATAAATAATCTATAATATCCAATTCATATCCTTCCAAAGCATATTCTCTATAGGCTGTGGTTAAGATAACTTTTGGTTGTATGGATGTGTTTTTTATAAAATCAATCCCTGTAACTACTGGCATTTGAATATCTAAGAACAAGAGATCAATAGGAGTATCTTGTAAAAAATGTCCAGCATCTATAGCATTGTCAAATGTTGCAACCAATTCAAGGTCTGGCACTTTCATAATGTGCTTTTCAAGTACTCTAATAGCTAATGGCTCATCATCTACAACTATACATCTTATTCCCATGTTACTTTAAATTAATGGTTAATACTATCTGAAAATCTGAGTCTGTTTTGGTACTTTCCAGGTCATAGTTGTTTTTATAGTTCAGTGCTAATTGTCTTTTCGCATTAGAAAGTCCAATTCCAGCATTTGATGTATTGCTCTTATCAACAGGATTGGCAGGTATCGAATTAAAAACTTTAAAACAAAGCTGCTCTTGGTTTGTTGTTAAGTCAATTTCAATTAATGAGTCCTTAAGATTATTACTAGCACCGTGTTTAAAAGCATTTTCTACAAATGATATCAAAATCAAAGGTGCAATCATAACATTGGGAGTATGCAGTTGGTGTGTAAAATTCAATGTCAATTTCTTGCCATAACGCAGTGATTCTAAATCAATATAATCTTGTATAAAAGCGATCTCTTTTTTTAATGGAACTACATCATCTTTACATTGATATAGCATATAATCTAACATGTCTGACAGTTTTAAGACTACGTCTGCTGCTTTTTCAGATCGATCTAAAGTTAATGCATATAAGTTATTTAAGGTGTTGAATAAGAAATGCGGATTTGTTTGCGATTTTAAAAATTTAAGTTCCGTAGTAGCTTTTTCCTTTTGTAAAACATCTAGTTGATGACGTTCTTCAAAACGATCTTTAAATGCCTTAATCATCAACATAAAAAAAACAAATACATAAACTGCCGGAAAATAAACCACAGCCAAATGAAATGGGTCTGCTACTATTTCTAGCAATGTCATCTCTTCGTAGTGCTGAGGCATAAAATATTTGGATATGTAGATGCTTGAAAGTTTTGAAAGCACTAAAAACACATACACAGAAAGGATAAAAGAAACTCCAAATCTGAGATATTTCTTTTTAAACAAAAGTTTAGGAACCTGATAATAGACTAAAAAATAACTCGCTAATAATTGGGCAGGTAAAAATGCTAATGAACTGAAAGTGGTCTTTTCAATACTTCCTTCATTTAATGCAGCCAATATGGGCAAGCTAATAAATACTAAAATCCAAAAGATAAGGTGTGAAATGACCCTGTTTTGAATAATCAAATCAATAAAGTTCTTTTTGTTAACCATTGTCGATAAATATATAACATATTCACAAAGTGCAGCTTTAAAAAAGACGAATCTTAAGAATCTACTGCCCAAATCACATCTTGTACGGAGTTTGCCTGTTTTCCGTTCATGCTAGGTTTATTTCCGTAAGAAGATGAGGTTCATCTATTTTACAATTCTTCATGCATCTTATTCAATATGTTTGTCTTAGAACAGTATAATAAAACGATAAACAATGAAAAACCGCACACAACTTATTTATTTCACCCTTCTATTAATAACAAGCCTTAGCTATGGACAAAACCTACCAAAATTTGTACAGGTAAAAGGTGGTACTTTCACCATGGGCGATGAAAGTGGCTTGGGAAATAAAGACCAACGTCCAACTCACAAGGTTCGCGTAAAGGATTTTAACATGAGCCAAACCGAAGTGACCGTAGCTCAATATCGCTATTATTGTAATGAAACAGGAGTTGGAATGCCTAAAGCGCCTAGTTGGGGTTGGCAAGACAATCATCCAATGGTAAATGTAAGCTGGCGAGATGCTATGGATTATGCAGATTGGCTTTCTGGTAAATTAAAACAAAAAGTACGTCTTCCTTATGAGGCAGAATGGGAATACGCTGCTCGTGGTGGCAAAAAAGGCAGAGGATACAAATACAGCGGCTCTAATAATATAGCTGATGTGAGTTGGTATGATGGTAATTCTGAGAATAAAACAAATGCGGTAGCGGGCAAAAAAGCCAACCAATTAAGGTTGTACGATATGAGTGGTAATGCTTTTGAATGGTGTATGGATACATATGGAGTCGATTATTATGCCAATAGCCCTAAAGATAATCCTAAAGGAGCTACTGAAGGTGATAGAAGAATAGTACGTGGTGGTGGATGGCAGCTTAATGCCACTTTCAGCAGTGTTGCTTTTCGCTACGGAAGTGCTTTTGATGGTGAGTTGTATGAGTATTTTGGATTTCGTGTGGTTTCAATAAAAAAGAAATAATAAAACGATAAACAATGCATAGAACAAATCTTATTTTGATACTTATGTTGGCATTACTTCTTAATGCCTGTAGCACCAAAAAACTGCGTGTAACAACTAGTGATGCTACAACGATAGAAAATCCCTATCTAGGACAAAAGCTACCTGGTTTAATACCAGAAATGTTTGCTCCCGGTATGGTTTCAACAGAGAATTGGGAAATGAGTGGTGTCTTTACACCCGACCAAAAAGAATTTTATTTCTTAAGGGAAATTGGAGAAAAGGAGGAAGATAAAAAACAAGTTTTCTTGATGATTCAACAAAATGCCAATGGAAATTGGAAAGAGTCAAAGATTTCAGGTCGGGTAGGTGAGCCTTTTATTTCTCCCGATGGTAAAATTATGCATTTAGGAAGAAGGTATAAAGAGCGTACCGATTCTGGTTGGTCAAAAATTAAAAGTTTGAGGGCTCCTTTTGATACCATTCGCATCATGCGAATGACGTCTTCTAGTAAAGGAACCTATGCTTTTGATGAAGCAACCCCAAATGGTAAAAGTGTGTTACGTTATTCTCGAATCATTGACGGAAAACGAGAAGTTCCTAAGCCATTTCCAAAAGAGATCAACACCGGAAGGTTTAATGCACATCCTTTTATTGCTGCTGATGAATCCTATGTTTTGTGGGATGGTCAACGCGACAATGGCCCCAGAAATGCCGAAATCTACGTGAGTTTTAAAAAGCTCAATGGCTCGTGGTCTGAAGCTATCAAACTTGGTAAGGAGATCAACACAAAAGCTTCAGAATTTGGTGCACGTGTAACACCCGATGGAAAATATTTGTTTTTCAATAGGAATACGGGCAAAGTAAAGCCAACAGACAAATACGAAAATACTGATATCTTCTGGGTCGATGCAAAAGTTATTGAAACACTCAGGCCTAAAGATTAATTCATAAAACAACACAATGAAAAAAACATATACACTATTAATACTTGTAGGAATACTTTCTTTACAAGCCTGCAAGACAAAACAACAACAGACAAAAGAGCGTGATATACCAACTATTAAAAATCCGTATCTAGGACAGAAACCACCCGGCTTAACACCAGAAGTTTTTGCTCCTGGACTTATTTCTTTAAAAGGGTGGGATTATGGAGGTGCCTTTACGCCAGATATGAAAGAATTTTATTTCATCAGAGAAGTTGTGATAAACAAAGAATTTGTTCAAGAGTTTGTTGTCTTTAAATATAAAAACAAACAATGGCAAGAATCGGTTGTATCACCCAGAGTAGGGCAGCCCTTTATATCGCCAGATGGCAAGACCATGCACTTGGGTAGAAGATATAAGGAACGCACAGAAACGGGCTGGTCTGAGATAAAAAAATTGGGTGCTCCTTTTGATACCATCCGCATAATGCGCCTTACGGCTTCGGCTACAGGAACCTATGTTTTTGACGAGGCTGGTTCAGATGCTGGAGATGGTGTAATTCGATATTCAGAAATCATAGATGGCAAGCGTCAAGAACCAAAGCCATTTAGCAAAGCGATTAACACCGGAAAATACAATGCACATCCTTTTATCGCACCAGATGAATCTTATATTATTTGGGATGGTAGAAGAGAAAGTGGTTATGGTCATTCTGATATCTATATTAGTTTTAAGCAAGAAGATAACTCTTGGGGACCCGGAATTAATTTAGGTGACAAGATTAACACAAGTGCTTGGGAAGCGGCTGCAGGTGTAACACCAGATGGAAAATATTTGTTCTTTAATAGAAACATGGGCTCAGACCAGTACGAAAATGTAGACATCTTCTGGGTAGATGCCCAAATTATTGAGACACTCAGGCCTAAAAATTAAACGATAAAACAACATCATGAAAAAAGCATATACACTATTAATACTTGTAGGAATACTTTCTCTACAAGCCTGTAACACAAAAAAACAACAGACAAAAGGGATTGATGTACCAACTATAGAAAACCCATATTTGGGGCAAAAACCACCAGGATTGACACCAATCCCTTTTGCACCGGGATTAATTTCTAC
>CAJXVT010000045.1 GCA_913062575.1 uncultured Flavobacteriaceae bacterium
TCTACAATCTTTGCCATGGTATAATCATAGGCAGTTAACATAGATATTTTTTCTCCGTTAGATTTCATTTCTACTAATGAATTAGTAGTAACTCTTTTATATTGTTTCTTTGCTACAGACATATTTGTGTTTTAAACTGTGGTAAAAATACGGATTTATTTGGTTTGATTCTTTTTTTTTATAGTAGTTAATCTTCTGTTAAGATTTGAAAAAGAAGTTTTGTAAACCTGTTAAATTGAATATGTTTACTATCAACTAAACTTATCAATCATGAAAAAAATCATACTATTTGTAATGTTACTAAGCGTTACATTCGCTTCTGTTGCACAAAAAAAACAAGAACAAAAAGCAGTTAAATCGGCCATAGAAAACTTTTTTCAAGGATTTCATAAAGGAGATACATTGCTTTTAAAAACAACAATTCATACAAATTTAATAGCACAGACAATATTTACATCTCCAAAAGGAGATAAGGTTTTAAGAACAACACCAAAGGCTTATGAAGCACTATTAAGTTTTGCGAAAAATGTAAAACCAACAGATGATTATAATGAGAAAATATTGTCTTATAACATACAAATTGATGGAAACTTAGCGTCTGTTTGGACACCTTATGAGTTTTATAATAAGGGGAAATTTAGTCATTGTGGAGTTAATTCTTTTCAACTATTCAATAATAATGGAAACTGGGAAATTGTCTACTTAATTGATACAAGAAATAGAAATGGATGTAAAGTTTCTGAAAAATAAACATTAGTATTCTAAAACATTTTATAATACCTTTGAGATACAGAAAATAGAATGTCAGAAACTTTTAAAAAACATACCTTAAATCCAGATAAATGGATTGATAATTACGCGGATTATTTATTTAATTACGCTGTTACTCGTGTAAACAACTCTGATACAGCTAAAGATTTAGTTCAAGAAACGTTCTTTGCAGGATTGAAATCGGCCAAAAATTTTGAAGGAAAAGCAGCAGAGAGAACTTGGTTGGTTGCTATTCTAAAAAGAAAAATTATAGATCACTATCGAAAAATAAACTCTAATAAAGGCAAGGCTGAAGTTAGAATGAGTTTTTATGATGATGGTGATAAAGAAGGAAACTGGATTGAAGAACGAGTTCCTCAATCTTGGCAAAATGAAGCAGATAAGATGATAGAATCTACCGAATTAAAATCGACAATAGAACAATGTATTGATAAATTGCCTGAGAAATATGCCATTGTTTTTAGAATGAAAACCATACAAGAATTTGAAACTGAGGAAATCTGTAAGGAGTTAAATATTACTGCGTCAAACCTTTGGGTCATAATACACAGGGCAAGAACGCAATTAAGAAAATGTATGGAAGATAACTGGTTTAATAATTAAGTAAATGAGTAAAAAATTTAATATTACTTGTGATCAAGCAACAACTATATGTGACAAGAGTCAATATGGTGAAGTGTCTTTTTTAGATGTTATTCGATTAAAATTTCATTTTCTTTATTGTAAAATCTGTGGAAAATATTCGAGTCAGAATAGTAAAATGACCCAAGTATATAAAATGAAAGCAGAAGACTGTAAAAAGCAAATTCATTGTTTAAGTACAGAAGAAAAAGTGCAGTTAAAGAGAGAATTACAGGAACTACAAGAACTAGAAGCATAATTTAAATGCATTTTTTACCCGATAATATTGATGACTATGTTGTAAAACATACTCAAAAAGAACCAAAAACTCTTTCCGAACTAACTAGAGAAACTTGGCAGAAAGTATTGAATCCACGTATGCTAAGTGGCGCTTTTCAAGGCAGAGTTTTATCTATGATTTCTAAACTGATTCAACCGAAAAAGGTATTAGAAATAGGAACATACACAGGATATTCTGCACTCTGTATTGCAGAAGGATTGCATTCAAATGGAACCATACATACAATAGATAAAAACGAAGAGTTGTTTAGTTTGCAACAAAAATATTTTGAAAGGGCTGGGTTGAAAAATCAAATTCATCAATACGTTGGTAATGCAATAGAAATTATTCCCACTATAGAAGAGAAATTCGACTTGGTTTTTATCGATGCTGACAAATCAAACTACATCAATTATTTTCATTTAATTATAGATAAAATGAATCCTGGTGGAGTAATTTTGTCGGACAATGTGCTTTGGAGTGGAAAAGTAGTTGAGGAATTAAATCCAAAAGATATAGATACTAAAGTTTTATTGGAGTATAATGCCTTGTTAAACTCTGATGAAAGATTGGAAACAGTTTTGTTACCAATAAGAGATGGTTTGACAATTAGTAGAGTTAAATAATTAAAACTTCCTTTTAATAGGGCCAGTAATATCGTCTTTTACTTTATTAATTTCATCGGTAATATCTTTGGTGATATTTGTATCAATTCCTTGTCTGTCTGCAGTATCATTGATTTCTTTTTTAATATCATTAGTAGCATCTTTTAGTTGACGCATTCCTTTACCCAAACCACGAGCAATCTCAGGAATTTTGTCTGCACCAAAAAGCATCACAACAAGCAATCCGATTACTATTATTTCTGGGCCACCAATAAATAAAAATGTTGTATTCATAGAGATGCAAAGGTAAAGAATTCTGTGCTATATAAACTTTACAATTCAAAAATAATTGTAATTTAGAAACGACAATAAATCTGATTGAAAATGATGCTTAAAAAAGTATTCTGTAGCTTGTTAATTGTATTCCTTTTTGCAAACTGTAAAACCACAAAATTTGCAAGAACTATAAGTAAAAGTATTACTACTTCTTTTTATGACAATCAGTTTACAGGCATTTATATATATGATATAAATGCAGACAAAGTGCTGTTTAATCACAACGGAGAAAAGTATTTTACGCCAGCAAGTACAACTAAAATTTTTACGTTGTTTACGGGGTTAACATTATTGACAGATTCAATTCCGGCATTTAAATACTTGGTAAACAAAGACACAATTACATTGCAAGGAACTGGAGATCCAACTTTTTTACACAGTTACTTTAAAGATAGTACGGTGTTAAAAATGGCTGAGAAATATGTCAAAGTAAATGTGATTACCAATAATATCAAAGATAAACGGTATGGTCCTGGTTGGGCTTGGGAAGATTTCGACTCGTATTTTAGTGCAGAACGAAGTGCTTTTCCTATCTATGGAAATGTTATAACCGTAAAGAACGAAGATTCTATATCTGTACAACCAACCTATTTTCAATCAAAAATAAATATAACAGATAATTTTTACGGTAGAGACGAATACAAAAACAATTTCTACTTTCGAAAAGACCGGAAATCGGAAACTGAGATTCCAATGATAATCGATTCTACACTAACAGCTAATTTGTGGAATGAACTCTTGCCAAGCAGAGTTTCATTGATACAGTCATCAGCAGTAAAAACATCAACAATTGCGTATAGTGTGCCTTCGGATAGTTTGTATAGACGTATGATGGAAGTAAGTGACAACTTTTTAGCAGAGCAAACCTTAATATTAGCATCATCTACACTGTCAGATACCTTAAGTTCTTCAAGAGCGAGAAAATACATCTTAGAAAACGAATTAAAAGATTTAAAACAACAACCTCATTGGGTAGATGGTTCTGGACTCAGTAGATACAACTTATTCTCTCCCATGTCTTTTGTAGAAGTGTTGACCAAATTGTATACAACCATTCCTCAAGAACGCTTGTTTACCTTGTTTCCTGTAGGCGGTAAGTTCGGAACTATTAAAAACTGGTATGCAGGCACAGACAAGCCTTATGTATTTGCAAAAACTGGTACGGTTGGCAACAACCATAATATTAGTGGTTATCTAGTTTCAAGCTCGGGAAAAGTACTGGTGTTTAGTTTTATGAACAATCATTTTAAGAAATCGAATGATGAAGTACGCACTCAAATGCAAACTACTTTTGAGTGGCTGCGAGATAATTATTAAGATTACTTTTACTTATAATGTTTATAAAACCAGCGTTTTCTGATTTTCTTTTATTTTTCTTCCTTTAACAATATTTTTTATTGTTAACTTTTGTAGTTTACTGGATTTTAGTTGTTTATGTTGTTGTTTTACGAAAAGCCATCAGATGACTAACAGTTTTCCATTAGTCTAAAAAGTTATAATTTATAACTTTTTGTGTATTGGCAAACTTCTTTTTTCCGGCTATCTTTAAATAAAAAATTGTAAGGTTATATTTTAGGATTAACCTATCCAATGTCAAAATATGTGAAAGCTGTTTAAGACTTTAAAATATTACATACGAGTTATTGAAAAAGAAATAATATGAACAACTCTTCTGAAAATCGAAAGAGTAAGAAAAGGTTGTTTAAATCATAAGAGAGTATAGTTTTTACTTTCTTAATAAGAAAATTGAAATGAAAAAAATCCAAAAAAATATAGTAGTAGCAATCTTAAGTTTAATAATTTTTTCATGCACAAATGAAGAAGAACAAATTGATAATCAGTTAGTTGATAATACAGAGAATATATCAAAAATAATTAATAGCTTTGATAGAGTCTTAAAATTTTCTATTATAAAGGAGAATAAAAATAAAGAAGAATTAAGTAAATTGTTTATTGAAGAATCTAGAAATCAAGGAGTGCCAATAATTAGTTATAAATATCAAAAAAGTCAAAATAGTATAATTAATTTCTCTGAAGAATATCTTCAGTTTTCAAACCGAATAAATGAGATCGATGCTGATAGTAAAGAAAAATATCAATTAAAATTGAGTCAAACCCTGGAAAAGGTTAAAGAATCTAACTTGGTATTAAGTGAAAAGCAAATATTGGTTGATAATATTATGTTTTTGAAAGCTTTCTCGAACTGGATGGAAACTATTGATTCGTTAAGCTTAGAGCAAGGAGTATTTTTAGCAAAAGGAGTCTCGAAGTGTGAAGATGGCTGGTGGGCGTGCTGGGGTAAAAAAGTAGCTAATGTAATTGGTGAAGGTTTATCTGGCGCGATTAAAGGTTGCGGGATAATTGGAGGCGTTGGAGCAACTATTGGTGCTGGAGTAGGATCTTTAGCAGGAGGAATTGGAGCGCTTCCTGGTGCGGCAGTTGGAGCCGTTACGGGGTGTTCAGCAGGAGGTGTGATAGGATTTATAGCAGGTGCTTTAGGTGCTTTATAACAGGTTTAAATAATTAAATTATGATAAATAAAAAAGCAATAAGAATTTTAGGAGCAAATTACAAGTTAATAATATTTATTGGTCTCTTAATAGGTGTATTTGCCTCTGTAGATTCTTTTCTAACTTTTCAAGAAAATATAGTAAAATATGGAACTAATGAAGAATGGAGGTTTTATACTTCACTAGCTAGCTTTGTCTTGTTTTTTTCAATGTTCTTTTCACTAATTCTTATCTTGTTATTAAAAGGGATTATAATGAAATTTGCAAAAAAATAAAATAAAGAGAAGTAAAGGGTAAATAATTTATTTACACTTTACTTTTGTAATCCAATATCATATATTGTTATTATTGCATTAGTAGTAATAATAGGTTTTCCAATTTTCAATATTTTGAAAAGCATTGAAAAAAAGATGTAAAAAAATAATAAACCTAAAAGCACAGCCCAACAAGTTGTGCTTTTATTTTTAAATCAACATTTTCTTAATCTCATTCAACTTTATCAACGCTTCAATAGGCGTCAGCGTATTAATAATAGTCATGAAAATTTCTTCTTTGATATTTTTCTAATAAAGAATCAGTCGAATAGCTGCGAGATGAATTAAGCCTTAAAATTTAATTTTGCTTGTCGGTCGTACATGATAATACTTCCAGCAACAGATACATTTAAACTCAATTCGGATTTAAATTTCACCAAATGATGTGATTTTTCAATGGCAATTTTAGACATTCCATGATCTTCTGCACCTAACAAATAAACGCAACGTCTTGGATGTTTGAAAGTTTCTAATTGCACTGCTTTTTCATCCAATTCTACACCAACTAAAACGGCGCCTTTAGGAAGGTTGTTAAAGAAATCATCAAAATCATCGTAATGAAAATAAGGCATTGCGCCAACGGCTTTATGTGTGTCGCAAGCCTGCTTTGCATAGCGATTACCAATTGTAAAAATAAAACTAGCGCCCATGTTTTGAGCAGAACGCCATAGTACTCCTAAATTCTCAGGAGTTTTTCCATTCTGAATTCCAATTCCGAAAAAACCTTGTTCTAGATTGTTTACCATTACTTTTTTGTCAACATTCGCTTAATTTCATTCAGCTTCATCAGCGCTTCAATAGGCGTTAGCGTATCAATATTAGTTGCTAAAATTTCTTCTTTGATGTTTTCTAATAAAGGATCATCTAACTGAAAAAAGCTGAGTTGCATTTCTTCGTGCTGCACATTTTTTAAGGTGTCTTTTACCTCTTTATTGGTGTGATTTTTCTCTAGTTGCTTCAATATTTTATTTGCTCTATGAATTACCATATTTGGCATTCCGGCTAATTTAGCCACATGAATTCCGAAACTATGATTCGATCCTCCAGCAACTAGTTTACGCAAGAAAATAATGGTGTCTTTCAGTTCTTTTACAGAGACATTGAAGTTTTTAATACGGGCAAACGTTTCTGTCATATCATTCAGTTCATGATAATGCGTTGCAAATAGGGTCTTCGCTTTGGATGGGTGCTCGTGTAAAAATTCAGAAATTGCCCAAGCAATCGAGATTCCATCATAGGTAGAAGTTCCACGACCAATTTCATCTAATAAGACCAAACTACGTTCAGAAATATTGTTTAGGATAGAGGCGGTTTCGTTCATTTCTACCATAAAAGTAGACTCGCCCATAGAGATATTATCACTTGCTCCAACACGTGTAAAAATCTTATCTACAATTCCGATGCGTGCATTTTGAGCAGGAACATAACTTCCCATTTGTGCTAATAATACAATTAATGCTGTTTGACGCAATATCGCCGATTTACCAGACATGTTTGGTCCAGTAATCATAATAATTTGTTGCTGATTTCTATTTAGAACCACATCATTGGCAATATAATCTTCTCCAATTGGCAGTTGTTTTTCAATGACTGGATGACGACCGTTTTTAATTTCTAAATCGGTACTATCATCTAAAATAGGACGTACATAATTGTTGTCAATCGCTGTTTTTGCAAACGACAATAAACAATCTAACTGAGCAATTCCGTTTGCATTTTGCTGCACAGGCTGTACAAAGTTGATGATATGCTGAATCAACTTTGCAAAAATATCTTGCTCTAACGTTTGAATTTTTTCTTCAGCTCCTAAAATTTTGGTTTCGTATTCTTTTAATTCTTCTGTAATATAACGCTCAGCATTTACCAAGGTTTGCTTACGAATCCATTCTTCTGGAACCTTATCTTTATGTGTATTCCGAACTTCTATATAATACCCAAAAACATTATTGAAGGCAATTTTTAAACTTGATATTCCAGTTCGCTCCGTTTCACGAGCCAGCATATTGCTTAAATATTCTTTTCCAGAATTTGAAATTGCTCGTAAATCATCCAATTCTTTCGAAACACCATTTGCAATGGCATTTCCTTTGTTGATGTTAACCGGAGCATCATCAAACAATATTTCAGAAATTTTGGAAATCAAATCTTTACAATCGTTTAATTCTTTTCCGATTTGATGTACTGAAGGATTTTTACACTTTTCTGCCGCTTCTTTAATGGGTAATATGGCTTGCAAAGAGTTCTTTAAATTCACCACCTCTCTTGGAGATGCCTTTCCTGTTGCCACCTTTGAAATTAAGCGTTCAATATCACTAATTTGTTTTAGCTGGTACGTTACTAACTCAAAGAAATCATCAGAATCAATTAAATATTTTACTGTTTCATGACGTTTTTCTATTTCTTCACGGTTTTTTAATGGTAATGCCAACCAACGTTTTAATAAGCGTCCGCCCATTGGCGAAATGGTTGCATCAATAATATCTAACAGCGTAACTGAATTTACAGAAGTTCCATGATACAATTCTAAATTACGTACTGTAAAACGATCCATCCACACATAATTATCTTCAGCAATTCTAGAAATATTCTGAATGTGAGATAATTGTTTGTGTTGTGTTTCTGATAAGTAATGCATAACGGCACCAGCAGCCGTAATTCCTTCTTCTAAATTATCAATTCCGAATCCTTTTAGGCTTTTTACATCAAAATGATTTTGTAGAGATTCTTGAGCAAATTCTGATTGAAAAACCCAATCATCTAAATAAAAAGTATAAAAACGGTCGTCAAATAAATCAGAAAATCGTTGCTTGTTTCTTTTCTCAACCAAGACTTCACTTGGACTAAAATTTTGTAATAATTTATCGATGTATTCATCATTTCCTTGGGCCACTAGATATTCTCCAGTAGACACATCTAAAAAGGAAATTCCGATGTGTTTTTTACCAAAATGAACAGCGGCTAAAAAGTTGTTGGTTTTAGAGTGTAGGACTTCATCATTGAATGCAACTCCAGGTGTAACTAATTCTGTAACGCCACGTTTTACAATTGTTTTGGTCATTTTTGGATCTTCTAATTGATCACAAATAGCCACACGCATTCCTGCTTTTACTAATTTGGGTAAATAGGTATTTATTGAGTGATGTGGAAAACCGGCTAAAGCAGTTTCGGTTTCGCTTCCTGCACCACGTTTTGTTAAGGTGATTCCCAACACACGGGCTGCTTTTTTAGCATCCTCTCCAAAAGTTTCATAAAAATCTCCAACTCGAAATAATAACATAGCATCAGGATACTTTACCTTGATGGCATTGTATTGCTTCATTAAAGGAGTTACCTTTTTTGTGGTTGCTTTTGCCAAGTCTTTCGGAATTTTAAATTAGTTTTGCGAAGATAATTATTCGGTTTTTAAAGATAGAACTTTTTATGAGAAAACTAAAAAATAGCGAGTTAGGTAGAATTACGGTTGATGAATTTAAGAGTGTAGCTAAAACTCCATTGATTGTAGTACTTGATAATATTAGAAGTTTAAACAATGTAGGTTCTGTTTTTAGAACGAGTGATGCTTTTTTGATTGAGAAGATTTATCTCTGCGGAATTACGGCTACACCACCAAATAAGGAGATTCATAAAACGGCACTAGGAGCAACTGAGTCTGTTGCATGGGAATATGTAAAAGATACTTTGGCGTTAGCTGAAAAGCTAAAAGAAGAGAATGTGAAAGTCTTGTCTATTGAGCAGGCAGAAAATAGTACCATGTTAAACGAATTTACTCCCGAAAAAAATCAGAAGTATGCAATTGTAATGGGAAATGAAGTAAAAGGTGTGCAGCAAGAAGTAGTTTCTGCTTCAGATGTTTGTATTGAAATTCCGCAATTAGGAACCAAACATTCTTTAAATATCTCTGTAAGTTGTGGAGTAGTTCTTTGGGACTTGTTTACGAAGCTTCGATAAAATTTTACATGCCAATAATCAACTTGGCTATCCAAAAGTAAATTAAGATTCCGAAAATATCATTACTAGTTGTGATAAATGGTCCAGTTGCAATTGCAGGGTCAATTCCTCTTTTGTCTAAAAATAAGGGAATAAAAGTTCCTATTAATCCAGCCACAATAATTACTAATACTAATGAAACAGAAATAGCCAGAGCTGTATTAAAATCATCTTTCCATAGGAAAACCGTTAAAAATAAAAAGAGAGCTAATATAATTCCATTTAAAGCTGCTAAAAGCATCTCCTTTACCAAACGAGTGTTAATACTTCCTGTTACATCATCATTTGCCAATCCTTGAACAATAATTGCCGAAGATTGTACTCCAACATTTCCTGCCATGGCAGCAATTAAAGGCGTGAAATAAAACAGCGTAGGATCTGTGCCAATTAAGTTTTCGAACCCTTGCATTATTCCTGCTGCTCCAATTCCTCCTAATAAACCAAGGAACAACCAGGGCAGCCTTGCTCTGGTTAATTGTAAAATACTATCATCTGCTTCAACGTCTTCTACTAAACCTGCTGCTAATTGATAATCTTTTTCAGCCTCTTCTTTAATTACGTCTACAATATCATCAATGGTAATTCTACCTACTAATATTCCTAATTCATCTACAACCGGAATGGCTTCCAAATCATATTTACGCATAATATTGGCAACATCTTCGGCCTCATCGTTAACTTTTACAAAATCTACTTTTGGAATGTAAACTTCAGAAATTGGAGTTCTTGTTGAGGCAATTAGTAAATCTTTTAAAGAAAGTCTTCCTTTTAGTTTCCCACTATCATCAACAACATAAATAGAATGCACTCTAGTAACTTCTTCTGCTTGCGCGCGCATTTCTTTAACACACTTCAAAACGGTCCAGTTTTCATTTACTTTAACCAGTTCTTTTGCCATTAATCCACCGGCAGAATCTTCATCATAACGTAAAAGATCTACAATATCTTTGGCGTGCTCTTCATCTTCAATTTCAGACATTACAGCTTCTTGCCTTTCTTCAGAAAGTTCTGCTATAATATCTGCTGCATCATCAGTATCTAACTCATCAATCTCTTCAGCAATTTCTTTTGCTGATAAGTTTTTTAATATTTTTTCACGAACATCATCATCAACATCCATTAAAACTTCAGAAGTAGTTTCACTATCCAACAGCTTGATAATGTATACCGCTTCGTCAAAAGTAATTTCATCTAAAATTTCAGCAATATCGGCATGGTGCATTTCAGTAAATAGCCCAGAAAGTGCATTATTATTACCGTTTTCGATATATAATGTTACATTTTCTAGAAGCTCTTTAGTGATTTTAAATGCCATCGTTTGCTATTTTTTCTGTCAGATTGATGAATTCTTGAACCGATAATTGTTCAGGACGTTTGGTAAATATAGGATCTTCTCTTAAAGAATCCGAAAGATTCATCGATTTTAAGCTTCCACGCAACATTTTTCTACGTTGATTAAAACTCATTTTCACCACTCTAAAAAACAATTTCTCATCAACAGGTAGCTTGTAGTTTTCTTTTCGTATCAATCTAATTACACCTGAATCTACTTTTGGTGGTGGATTAAATACTGTGGGAGGAACTGTAAATAGATATTCAACATCAAAAAATGCTTGGGTTAATACAGACAAAATTCCGTACACTTTACTGCCTTCTTTTTCTGCAATTCTTTTGGCTACTTCTTTTTGAAACATCCCTGCAAATTCTGGTACATGCTCTCTGTTTTCAATCGCTTTAAAAAGAATCTGAGAAGAAATATTATACGGGAAATTACCTATGATGGCAAATTGCTCGTTATTGAAAATTTTGTTGATGTCTTGTTTTAAGAAGTCACCTTCAAGAATTGAAAATTTTTCTTTACTAGTATCTAATTTTATATGCTCTAATGGAAAGGATTCTTTTAAATAAGCTACAGAATCATAATCAAGTTCCATTACCGTAATTTTCGGTTTTTTCCCCAGTAAATATTTTGTTAAAACACCCATTCCTGGACCAATTTCTAATACATGATCGTACCCGTTTTCGGTTAACGCATCTGCTATTCTTTTAGCAACGCTTTCATCGGTTAAAAAATGCTGGCCTAAATGTTTCTTCGCTCTAACACTCATGTTTAATTGGTTACGTGATTAGAAAAAAACTCGTTTACAACTTTTAATTCAGTTCTAAAAGCTAACATTTTATCTCCAAACTTAAGCATTCCGTCTGTCCGTAATCTATCAGCGTCTTCCTTGTAATAAGCGTCTAAATCTTCTCGAGAGTTTGCGGTGTATTGTATAGAATAAGTAACTCCATCCATTTCTTCTTCAATCAATACTTGCGTTAATTTCGCAGAAATAAATTTTCCAGTTGCTAATACTTCCGGAATGTGATTGTGTATCCACTCTAACCATTCGTTATGAATGCTTTTGTCAATACTTAAAGTTACATTGTATATGTACATTTTGTTTAATGTAAAAAGTGTAACAATGAATTAATGTAACAATTTTTTGTTTCATTTAAGCATTATTACCCGGGTTAATTTATAGTGTCTCCTCTTAGCTTTCTAAATTTTTTTCTGGCGTCAACCAAATAGATGCTAGAAGAATGGTCAAAAATAATCTTTTGATAGTACTCAGAAGCTTTTTCTGTATTATTTAATTTCAAATTGTAAATTTCTGCAATTTGATACAAAGCATCATCAACAAAAATTCCTTCCTTATCCATAGAGATTATCTGTAAATAATTAGCTATTGCTTTTTGAAATTGATCGGTTTTTGTAAATAATGCAGCTTGTTTATATAGTGACTCGTCTTCTATTTTTTGCCCTTTAAAGCTTGTTATTAGTACTTGTAGCGTATCAATAGCTTGCGTATTTTTGTTTTGAAAAGCCAATAAATCTGCTTTTGCATATAATTTGAGTCCAGTTTCTAATGAATCTTTCAGTTGATTGTCTGAGATGATAAGAAACAAATCCAATGCATCATTGGCAATTAGTTGTGTTGTGGATGCTTTTAATACTTTTAATTGGGCAAAAGCCCATTTAAAGTCGTTCTTAAAATACGAGGTTTGCGCAACTTTAAATCTTGCTTGTTGTGCTAATGGATGATTTTTGATGCTGGTTTGCACCTGGGAAAAGTAAATCAATGCTCTATTATAGTTGCCAATAAATACATGAACTTCTCCTAATTTTATTTTAATCTCCGCTTTTAGAAATTTTGACGAAGTGTTTTTTAAAGCATTTTCTAAAATGTCTATTGCTTTTTCAGGATCATTTTTAACAAAGGTTAAATAGTTAGCAAATTCTAATTGAATTTTTAAGGTATTCGATTTTTTACCATACTGATTAAAAATAGCAGTAAAAAGTTGTTCTATTTCTGGTTGATTGGTGGCAATTGCAATTTTTACTGTGTACAAGCTGGCCGTTAATACATGTTGTATAAACGGGCTTTTTTCTTTGATGAAATCAAAACATTTTTTAGCAGTACCATAGGCTTTGTTGCTAAATGAATTGTTACCTAAACTCAAGATGTTGTTTATGTATTTTGGATCTCTATTAAACAGTGCCCTTTCTTGAATAAAGGCTTTTTCGTACTCTTTTTGTTGTACAAATAACCAGCTTAATAATTCATTCCAAACATTTTTCGGATTGCTTACAGACTTTTTAATCAAGACTTTTTTAAACAGTACGTTGTTTTTGTTTAATCGATCATCGGTAATATACCTGCTTGATAATCGCTTTACTGAACTCAGATAATTTACATTTTTGTCAATTAAACCAATATAGGAAGAGAACATTTTTTCAAATTCTCCTTTTTCGCCATAAATCTGAGCTATCGGAAAATTATAATTGGTATTTGGATTGAGCAACATGGTTTTTTTATAGGCTAATATTGCATAATCTAACGAAGCGTTATCGGCAAACATCCTACCAATAAGTCCACCCATTCCAGTGTTTTGTTGAATGGATGCTATGGCTTTATCATAGTATATTTTTGCAGTATCTGTTTGTTGTTGCCTTTCAAAATTATAACCCAATTCAACATATAAGTACGATTGTTGAGGATATTTTTCTAAGCGATCTTTCAATAATTTTTCTGCAGTTTCAAACTGCAACGTTTCTTGATAGGAGCTTATCAATCTTTTTAAATAGATAGTATTAAAAGGATTTTTTTTGTGAAGTACATTAAATAATAGCGTTGCTTTTTCATACGCTCCATCTCTATAATATCTCTCAGCAAGCATATAATCGTTTTGACTATTGCTTACTTGGCCAAGAATTAGTTGGCTAGCAAAGAGAAATACTATGATAAAAAATGTTTTCATGTCTTTCAAAGATAAGAACAAGAACGTTAAAATTTTATTAAATCGATTGTTTTCTGAGCTAGTAATGTAACATTTTGGCACGGAACTTGTCTACTGTATATAAGAACTAACAAAATTTAAAGTAATGAGCAAATTAACTAAACAATACGAACAAGCAAAAAGTAACTCTAAAGTGTATATGCAAAACGGGCAAATTGGTGCTTACTTGAATGCATTATTGGAAATGAATAAGTACAAAAGATTAATGGTTGCAGTTATTGCAAACTAAAAAAGTAAGTTTCCATCTTTTAGAAACTTACTTTTTATATCCTTTATATAAGTCAGGTAGACTTAATCTATCATATCAAAACCACAATACGGTACTAAAACATCTGGAATTTTAATTCCATTTTCTGTTTGGTAGTTTTCTAAAAGGCCAGCTAAAACTCTAGGTAATGCTAAAGAGCTTCCGTTTAAAGTATGTGCAAATTGACTTTTTCCTTCTTTATTCTTAAAGCGTAATTTTAACCTGTTTGCTTGATAGGTTTCAAAATTTGATGCAGAACTAATTTCTAGCCATCTATCTTGAGCTGTAGAAAACACTTCAAAATCGAAGGTTAACGCAGCAGTAAATCCTGTGTCTCCACCACATAAACGTAAAATTCTGTAAGGTAATTTTAACTCACGTAAAATTTCTTTGATATGTTCTACCATTCCATCTAACGCAGCGTATGAGTTATCAGGGTGTTCAATTCGTACAATTTCTACTTTATCAAATTGATGCAATCTATTTAAACCTCTAACATGCGCTCCATAAGAGCCAGCTTCACGTCTAAAACATGGAGTATAACCAGTACAAGTAATTGGAAAATCATCTTCAGAGATTAAATTTCCTCTAAACATATTGGTAATTGGCACTTCTCCAGTAGGAATTAAATATAAATCATCTACTGTAGAATGATACATTTGCCCTTCTTTATCTGGTAATTGACCAGTTGCAATTCCAGAAGCTTCATTTACTAAATGAGGCACCTGGTATTCTTTATAGCCAGCTTCAATGTTTTTGTCTAAGAAATAATTGATCAATGCACGTTGTAATCGTGCACCTTTTCCTTTGTATACAGGAAACCCAGCCCCCGTAATTTTTGTGCCTAATTCAAAATCTATAATGTCGTATTTCTTTGCTAATTCCCAATGTGGCAATGCGTTTTCACCAAGTTCAGGAATGTTTCCTTCAGAGAAAATCTCTTCATTATCTTCTTCAGATTTCCCGGCCTTTACAGAACTGTGAGGTACATTCGGAATTTGATATAGCAATTCTTGCAATGTACTTGCAAACCCATTCAATTGCTCAGTTAATTCTTTAGATTGTTCTTTAAGTTGACCTGTTTTTTCTTTTAAAAGATTCGCTTTTTGAACTTCACCAGATTTAAAAAATTGTCCAATTTCTTTGGATATTTTGTTAGATTCAGCTAAGATATTATCTAACTTAGTTTGCGTAGCTCTACGGTTTTCATCTGAAGAGAGTACTTCATTAAGTATTGTTTCTGCATTTGCAAAATTACGTTTTGCTAACCCTTCTAAAACAGTTTGTTTGTTGTCTTTAATAAACTGAACTTGTAACATTTTTTTAATTTTTTAAGAACAGTAAAGATACAGTAACAGCAACAATCTACCAATGGCTTTTAAAGATTGTTTTTGAGGTAAGCACGGACACTTTTTTCATCTTCTTTTAATTGAATAATTAAGCTGTCTACAGAGCCGAATTTTTGCTCGTCTCTTAAAAAATAGAGAACATTAATTGTTAAATATTGATCGTATAGATCTTCTTTAAAATCAAAAAAGTGAATTTCTATAGTTTGATGTTTTCCATCAATAGTTGGTCTAAATCCAATATTCATCATTCCATAAACGATGTTTCCACCAATTGTAGAATTCACGACATATACTCCAGTTTTAGGAATTAACTTGTAGTCTTCTTTAATGTCTAAATTAGCCGTAGGGAATCCTATTTTACCACCTAGTTGCTTTCCGTTTATAACGTTTCCATTTAACATAAAGTGATAGCCTAAATACTTATTGGCAGTTTTAATATTTTTTTCAGCTAGTGCTTTTCTTATTTTGGTAGAACTTACAGAAACATCGTTTATATCTTGAGCAGGAATTTCTTCCACATCAAAATCATATAGATGGCTATATTCAGTCAATTGCTCTAAATTCCCTTCTCTGTTTTTTCCAAAATGATGGTCATATCCAATAATTAATTTTGAAGTGTTTAGCTTATTGACAAGTATGTCTCTAACAAAATCTAAAGCTGTTAATCTAGAAAACTCTTTGCTAAAAGGATGAATAACTAAATAATCTAGTCCCGTTTTTGCTAATAATTTTGCTCGTTCATCAATAGTATTTATCAATTCAATGGAAGCATCTTTCTGTAAAACCATTCTAGGATGAGGAAAAAACGTCAATAAAACAGATTTTTGATGAGACTCTTTGGCGGTTTTCACAACCTGTTCAATTATTTTTTGATGTCCGATATGAACGCCATCAAAAGTACCAATGGTAACAATGGTTTTATCTTGGTGGTTGTAATTAGAAAGTGAATGGATTATTTCCAACGAATAATAATATTTTTACAAAGGTACAATTTGCCTTTAGGTAGCAAAGAAAATTTTACAAGAATTCGTTTTTATATAATTGATAGTTATAAAGCTTTCTGTTGTAGAATACTTAATTTTAAAGCTACTTCTTTAACTAATTCAAAAAAAATTGTATTTTGCAGAATAGATAACAAATATTTTACATTATGAAAAAACTATTACTTATTGCGTTCGCAATGTTTAGCAGTGTAATTATGCTCTCCCAGACAACAGTCTCAGGAACAGTTACAGATGCAAACGGAGAGCCATTACCTGGCGCTAATATTAAAGTTGAAAAAAAAGCAGTTGGTACAACTACTGATTTTGACGGGAAATTTACTTTAAGAGTATCGGATACCCCTCCGTTTAACCTTGAGATATCAATGCTAGGGTACAAAACGGGGAAAATAGCAATTACTACAAATAACCAAGTAGTTTCTATGTCATTAACAGAAAATGCTACGTCATTAGATGAGGTTGTAGTTTCTGCTTCTCGTACTCCAGAACGTATTATGGAATCTCCAGTAACTGTCGAAAGAATGGATATTAGAGCGATTAGAAACACATCTTCTCCATCTTTTTATGATGGTTTAGAAAACTTAAAAGGAGTTGATATAAACACTAATAGTTTGACATTTAAATCTGTTAATACTAGAGGGTTTGCTACTTTTTCTAATGAGCGTTTTATGCAGTTGGTAGACGGGATGGACAACTCTTCTCCGGCATTGAACTTTGCTTTAGGAAACTTATTAGGATTATCTGAATTGGATGTTAAAACTGTTGAGATATTACCTGGAGCTTCTTCTGCATTATATGGAGCAAATGCTTTTAATGGTATTATGTTTATGACTAGTAAGAGTCCTTTTGATGATCAAGGCATTAGTGCTGTTGTAAAAACAGGAATGACTGTTCAGGATGCAGCTGGTACAAATGAATATACTGATACTAGTATTAGAATGGCATATGCGTTTTCTGACTATTTTGCAGCCAAAGCAACCTTATCTTCTTTAAAAGGAACAGAATGGTATGCAACTGATTATAGAGATGAAGCAAATGGAACTTCTATGAATCATACAAGTAATCCAAACTATAATGGATTAAATGTGTATGGAGATGAAGTTTCAACAAATATCGCAGGAGTTGCAGGTAAGATTCCTGGATTCCCAGCGGCATTAGCAGCTTTAGTTCCAAATGAAAATGTTAGTAGAACAGGTTATACAGATAACGATTTAATGGATAATGAAGCAAAAAGTGTAAAAATTGGCTTCTCTCTTAATTTTAGGCCTTATGGGAATGATGATTTAGAAATTATCTTGAATTCGAAAATTGGAACAGGAAATACCATTTATCAAGGACAGAATAGATACAATATTAAGAAGTTCTTAATGTCACAACACAAGTTAGAAGTTCGAGGAAAGAACTTTTTTGTTAGAGGATATAGAACAAGTGAAGATGCAGGAGATTCTTACGATACTCGTTTTGCTGCTATTAATATTAATAGAGCTTGGAAATCTGATAGCCAGTGGTTTGGAGAGTATACAGGAGCTTATGCTCAGGCATTTGCAGGATTAATACCAGGCGTACCAGCAGGTAGCTCTGCAGTTGCACATGCAACAGGTAGAGCTGTAGCAGACACAGGGCGTTTAGTTCCTGGAACATCTGCGTTTAATGCTGCTAAAGCAAAAGTAACTTCTGACCCTGACTTATTAACAGGATCTAAATTTACGGATAATACAAGCTTATACCATGTAGATGGTAATTATAACTTAAGAGAGTATATCGATTTTGCTGATATTCAGGTTGGAGGATCTTGGAGACAATATTCTTTAAACTCTTATGGAACTATCTTTACAGATTATGATGGCCCAATTAACTATAATGAATATGGAGCATATGTTCAGATTCAAGATAAGTTAATGGATGACAGATTAAAAGTTACTGCTTCTGGTAGATATGATAAAGCACAGAATTTTGACGGAAATGTTTCTCCAAGATTGTCATTATCGTACGCAGCAGGAGAAGACAAAAATCACAACTTTAGAGCATCGCTTCAAACAGGATTTAGAAACCCTACAACTCAAGATCAATACATTGGTTTAGATTCTGGAGCAGGAATATTAGTTGGTACAGCACCAGATAATATTAATAGATACCAATCTCAACCCTATGCTTTAGGGATTAATCCACTTTTAGCTGGTTATCTTAATGCAGTAGGAGGCACTAGTATTGGTTCTACACAAGTCTTAACAGGTCAAATGGCATATCATAATTCTTGGTCTGCTAGTTCAATAGGAGCGTTTTTAGGAAGTGGAAATCCAGCGGACTTAAAAAAATCTGATATTGAATTTGTAAAGCCAGAACATGTAACAGCTTTTGAAGTTGGATATAGAGGTATAATTGAAGGATTAACGATAGATTTTAGTGCGTACTATAATAAGTATAGAGATTTTATTGCAAGTGAAAATGCAGTGGCACCATTATATGGAAATGTATTATTAAATGACGCTGTTGATTTAGTTCCTGTAGGAGGAGCCGGACCAACACCAATTGCATTAATTGCATTAAGTAATGGAGATTATAAAGGAATTGCTTTTGATTCAAATTCAGATGCTGATATCAGTTCTTACGGAGCAGGAATAAGTGTTTCTACTAAAATTTTGGAAGGATTTGATTTATCATTCAACTATTCATATGCTAAGTTTAAAGAAAAAGGGGCTTCTAACCCTGATTTCGAAGCTGGATTTAATACTCCAGAGCATAAGTTTAAAATGCAATTTGGTAAGACTGATTTAGTGAAAAACTTAGGATTCAATTTGAACTTTAGATGGCAAGATTCATTCTTATGGCAATCTTCTTTCTATGATGCAACTATTGATGCAAGATCTGTATTTGATGCACAAGTAAATTACAGAATGCCAAAAATGAATTCTGTACTGAAGCTTGGAGGAGCTAATCTAGGGGGTAAAGAATACTATAGTGCACCAGGTGTTGGACTTATAGGTTCTCAATACTATGTGTCTTGGACTATCAATCCATAATAAAAATATACTATATAATTATAAGCCCTTTGAAAACTCAAAGGGCTTTTTTTATGACACTTATTTACAGATGTATTGACATAAAAAAACCTCTAAGTGTAACTTAGAGGTTTTTAATATATATTGTTAGAAAAGTTTCTATCCTTTTAAGCTTGCGCTTAAATATTCTCTATTCATACGAGCAATGTTCTCTAAAGAAATCCCTTTAGGGCATTCAACCTCACATGCTCCTGTGTTTGTACAGTTACCAAAACCTTCAGCATCCATTTGGGCAACCATGTTTAGTACACGCTCTGTTGCTTCAACTTGTCCTTGTGGTAATAAAGCATATTGTGATACTTTAGCACCTACAAATAACATTGCAGAAGAGTTTTTACACGTAGCAACACAAGCACCACAACCAATACAGGTTGCTGCATCCATAGCTTCATCAGCAGCTTCCTTAGAAATTGGAATTGAATTGGCATCTTGTGTGTTTCCAGAAGTATTTACAGAAATAAATCCACCAGCTTGTTGAATGCGTTCAAAAGACATTCTGTCAACTACTAAATCCTTAATTACTGGAAATGCTTTTGCTCTAAATGGCTCAATAGTAATTGTATCGCCATCTTTAAACATACGCATGTGCAACTGACATGTAGTTACACCTCTATCTGGTCCGTGAGCTTCTCCGTTGATGTACATAGAACACATTCCGCAGATTCCTTCTCTACAATCGTGATCAAATGCTACTGGTTCATCTCCACTATTAATTAATTGTTCGTTCAATACATCCATCATTTCTAAGAATGACATGTGTTCTGAAATTTCAGTCACTTTGTACTCAACCATTTGCCCTTTATCTTTGGCATTTTTCTGTCTCCAGACTTTTAATGTTAAATTCATTTTTATCTAGTTTTTGGTTGTTAGTTGTCAGTTGTTAGTTTTCTGTGTGTAGAACTATCAACAAGCAACCATCAACTATTTGTAACTTCTCTGTTTTAATTCTATATCGTTAAACTCTAATTCTTCTTTGTGTAAAACTGCATCTGCAGGTTCTCCTTTATATTCCCAAGCAGAAACAAATGCGTAGTCTGTATCGTTACGTTTTGCTTCTCCTTTTTGTAATCCGTCTAATTCAACAGATTCTTCTCTAAAGTGACCACCACAAGATTCTTCTCTGATTAATGCATCTTTAGCAAACAACTCTCCCAATTCTAAGAAATCGGCTACTCTACCTGCTTTTTCTAACTCAGGATTCATTTCGTTTTGATCTCCAGGCACTTTTACGTTTTTCCAGAAATCTTCACGCAATGCTTTAATTTCTGACATTGCCTCTTTTAGACCTTTTTCGTTACGCGCCATTCCTACATTATTCCACATAATTTTTCCTAATTTCTTGTGGTAATAATCAACAGAGTGTTCTCCGTTATTATTGATAAAGAAATCTAAACGAGAGGTTACTTCTTTTTCAGCTTCTTCAAATTCTTTAGTGTCAGTAGAAATTTTTCCGGTTCTAATATCGGCAGATAAATAATCTCCAATAGTATAAGGTAATACGAAATATCCATCAGCCAATCCTTGCATCAATGCAGAAGCACCTAATCTATTTGCACCATGATCAGAGAAATTTGCTTCACCAATACAGTACAATCCATCTACAGTAGTCATCAAGTTGTAATCAACCCAAACACCACCCATTGTATAGTGCGTTGCTGGATAAATCATCATTGGAGTTTCGTATGGGTTCTCATCAACGATTTTTTCATACATCTGAAATAAGTTTCCATATTTCGCTTCTACAATTGCTTTCCCAAAGTCGTATACTTCTTTAGCAGTAGGATTTGTAATGTGTTTTAATTTAGCCTGCTCTTTTCCGTAACGATCAATGGCAGATTTAAAATCTAAATACACTGCTTCACCAGTTTTATTTACTCCATAACCAGCATCACAACGTTCTTTTGCTGCTCTTGAAGCAACATCACGCGGCACTAAATTCCCGAATGCAGGATATCTTCTTTCTAAATAATAATCTCTTTGTTCTTCAGACAAATCAGTTGGTTTTTTACGACCTTCTCTAATTGCCATTACATCTTCCATGTTTTTTGGAACCCAAATACGACCATCATTACGCAAAGATTCTGACATCAACGTTAATTTTGATTGGTAATCACCAGAACGTGGAATACACGTTGGGTGAATTTGTGTATAACAAGGATTTGCAAAATATGCTCCTTTTTTATGGATTTTCCATGCAGCTGTTGCATTAGATCCCATAGCGTTGGTTGATAAGAAATAGACATTTCCATATCCACCAGTAGCAATCACTACAGCGTGTGCCGAATGACGTTCAATCTCACCAGTAATTAAATTACGAGCGATAATTCCACGGGCTTTTCCATTCACTAAAACAACATCTAACATTTCGTGACGATTGAACATTTCAATCTTTCCACGAGCAATTTGACGGTTCATTGCAGA
>CAJXVT010000046.1 GCA_913062575.1 uncultured Flavobacteriaceae bacterium
TTGTATAAAGATTGGAACTTAAAAATCAACGTGGTTTCACGTAAAGATATAGACGAGTTGTACTTACGTCATGTATTGCATTCTTTAGGTATCGCAAAAGTGATGCCGTTTAAACCAGGTTCTAAAGTACTAGATGTTGGAACTGGTGGAGGATTCCCTGGAATTCCATTGGCAATTTTATTTCCAGAAACGCAGTTTCATTTGGTAGATTCTATCGGTAAAAAGATAAAAGTAGTAAACGAAGTTGCAGAAGGGTTAGGCTTACAAAACGTAAAAACTACACATGGTAGAGTAGAAGAGGTTAAAGACCAATACGATTTTATTGTAAGTAGAGCAGTAGCACATATGGAAACCTTTGTACGTTGGACAAAAGGGAGAATTGCTAAAAAGCAAAATCACCCTTTAAAAAACGGAATCTTGTATTTAAAAGGTGGTGATTTGTCTGAAGAGCTAGAAAAATACACCTCTGCTACTATATATGATTTACCAGACTACTTTGAAGAAGATTTCTTTGAAACCAAAAAAGTGGTGCATTTAGCAATGAAGTTTAAAGGCTAGATTTTTGCTTGACATGATGTTTAGCAATTATTGAATGAAATTGTCAGTCATAATTTAGTTTATTTTTTCAAGCTTTGCTTCCCATTTACTTTCTGTTAAGAATTTTCTGTAATCTTCAATGTGAAGCATGTTGTAGATAGCTTGTTTTTTATCATTAAAGTTTTCGTAGTACGATTTGCAAATTTCGTAGCCAATCCAATAGCCTAAATCTGGGTAGCTATCTTTTGAAGCACTCCCAGAGTTTGCTATCCAATTACTATAGCGATTAAAGTACATGTCTTTCTCAAAATCAGCCCAGATCTGTTTTTCTTTTCCTATAGTCCAATCAAATATTTTTCTATTTGCAGTTTCCCCACTAATTAACTCTCCTAAAAAATCGGCCATTCCTTCTTTAATTGCATATCCTAATGTGATGGTATCTCTTTTCATTTCATTTTGTTGAAAGTGAATTAACTCATGAGCAACAACATGAGGCAAGAACTTAGATTTATTCATGAGCATTTTTTCTCTAAAAGTAAGCTCTTCGGTATTTACGTTCTTACCATCACTCATTTGATTGGTTCCAATTAATAATCCTGCAGATGAAACTGTTCCACCACTTGTAAACGCGCCAATAACAAAGTAAACATCAGGGAATTTCGCTTCTTGATAGATTGCTTTAAAGTTTTTGAAACTTTGTTGGATTTCTTTTCTGTGATCATCAACTTTTAAGGTGTTCGCTCTAATACTGCGATATAATTTTGGACGAGATTCAATGTGTTTAATAAAGTAGTTTATAGAACTTATTTTAGATCCAACATAATCTTTCATTCCATCACTTGCCTTATCAAAATAGTACTCTTTATAAATCTCACGAGCATTGTTTGGCTTTTTTTCTGATAAATCATAAGCTTCCCAAAAATGATGAATGTCTTTGGTGATTATTTCTGCTAATTCTGGATCGCTATTAAGTGTTTTTGATTTAGGAATTCTAGCAATTAATCCTTCCCACTTTGAGCTGTTATGTAGGATTTTTAGGTCAGAATCTGTTGTAAGGTGTTCTTTGTTTTTGTAGCCAAATGCAATTGCTTTTTCTAAAAGAATAAAAGCACTATCTGTTTTTTTAAGTAATGCGAAACAACAAGCTGCGTTATATGCAGCACTTTGTTTTTGACTTTCAAAATCAGAAAGCTCAATAACTTTAAGATACTTATTAGTAGCTTGGTTGTATTTCTTGCTATTGTAAAAATTAGTGGCCTCTTTTTTTATTTGATTGAGGCTCAATTCTTTTTCTTCTTTTTTAAAAAATTGATTAAGAATAAGTGCAAGAACTGTTAAAACAAGAAGTATTGAGAATATTATTTTTTTCATTTGATTTTTATTTAATGACCTGCTTTTTAAATAAAGGTTACATCACAGAACTATTGAGCAAGTTTAGTGGGAATTTACTTAAAAATGGAAGTTTTAGGCAAACTTAAACATTTTGAAGACAAATACTGAAACTAAAAAAGTGGTGCACCTAACAATGAAATTTAAAGGCTAATACTTATTGTTTTTTGATGTTTTCTAAATCAAGTTTGTAAGTATTCAAATTTGGGTTTTCATTTTTCTCTGCATGTTTAATGGCTTTCTTAAAAAAGTCAATCGCTTTTTTTCTGTTACCTTTTGCTAAATAGGCTTTTCCTAAGCCATTAAGTGCACCAGGAGATTCAGGATTCTTTTTTGCAATTTTAGTATAAAACTCTATGGCTTCATTAGGTTTATTATTGTCTAAATAAACTTTTGCATATGAACCA
Source organism: uncultured Flavobacteriaceae bacterium (assembly GCA_913062575.1). Taxonomy (GTDB): domain Bacteria; phylum Bacteroidota; class Bacteroidia; order Flavobacteriales; family Flavobacteriaceae; genus Polaribacter. The sequence goes on from CAJXVT010000046.1 coordinate 2,334, forward strand.
AGTTGCCAATTCCCAAGGTTTTCAATAAAATTGGTTTTTTTGAATTCATTCATTAATAATTCGAACGTAGCAAAGTGATTTTCTCGAACTGCGAGACGCACAAGGATGTACATGCCCCATTGTCCCATATCTCCTGATATATTATATCTTTTAGCTCTTTTTTTATAGAATTCTTTGACATAACTTAATCCACCTTTTGTGGTGAAGTCATTCACATTTTTAAATTCTAATAACTTGTAGTCATAAAAATAAGCTCTCAGCCCATATGCCAATGTTTCAATAGGACTTATTCTGTGTCCAAATGCACCGTAAGCACTTATTTCTTTATAAGTCCAATCAAAACTTTTAGGAGCTTTTTCTGTTAATATTGTGATTGTTGGTTTAACCCCGTCATTTTCTTCTTCTTTTGTTCCACCTATATATAAGAAACTTTTTAAGTTTTTATGATTAGATAGCAAATTGTCAATTACAGAAGGATTGTAAAATACAGGTGTAGCAGCTAAATATCCACTAAATAAATCTGGTTTTTCTGCAAGTGTATTTATTACAAACCCTCCAGCAAATTGCCAACCAAAAAGGAGTCTTTCGTTGGATGTTCTAAATTTTTCATCTATAAAGGAAATCACTTCTTTTTCTATAAAATGGATTGCATTTTTTTTATTTGAAGCTCCAAAAAACTCTTGTCTCTTTTCCCAATTAGTTGTAATTCCAACGACAATAAAATCTGGGATAGATTTAAAACCAGTTCCTGAACCTGTAAAAACTTTATGTAATGATACGGCAGAAGAAAACCAGTTTTGACCATCAAGTACATAGAGTACGGGGTATTTAGCGGCTGTGTTTTTAGTGTAGTTTTCAGGTAAGTAGACTTGAAGCTGTTGCTCTTCTCCTTTTGTTTTTGAATGGAATGTATAATTAGAACCTAAAATGTTATCAGTTTTCTTATGTTGTGCATGTGTTATATTAATTGCAAATAAAAAAAATACTACTGTTGAAATATATTTTAAATTCATGTTTGTTAAATGGGTTAGGGGAGAGTTATTATGAGAATTTATCTAATTATTGAGCAAGATTAGTGGAAACTTACTTAATGATAGAATTTTTGGGATTACTTTAAGATAAGTTTAAGATTTGTGCTCAACTTTTTTCTCCTGATGAGAATCAGGATTATTATTATTTGCTCTTTTTATAGTGGCGAGTTTAATTGTTTGCTTTGAACTCTTTCGGAATTGGATTCTTCTTACTTGCTTGTTGCCAATAAATATTTACAATCCACCAACGTTTGTTGTCATATAGCATTTGAACACTATTGATACCAGTCATAAAAGGTTTCTCGTCTGCTTCACTTCTATAGGCTTCATAAGTAGTAAATACCTGCGCAATATTCCCGAATTTATGTACTGTTCTCGCGGTTTCTTTTTCAAAAAAACCATTGTCAACTAACCACTTTCCTGAAGAATCAATATACCCTTGTGGTGTCATATATCTAGCAACATGAACGCCTTGTTTGTTGGTTCCAGTCGGAATCAATTTTGCCTCAGGTCTAAATAAATACTTGAACAATTCCCAATCTCTAGCTTCTCCTTTTTCACCAGAGATTACACTATATAATGTTTTAATTGTACTGTCTAAAGTTGTTACTTTAGATGCATATTTGTCTGATTGTGCTGTTGTTTTTAAACTAACTAATATGAATAGTGTAAAAAACAGAATGCTGATTTTTTGCATAATGAACTATATTAAAAATCCCCGCAATGAATTTCAAAGCAAGGATTTGTGAAAATTAATTTGTTTTTGTTGGCCTCGGAAATGGAGGAGGAGTAATACTCTTCTTTTTGGTTCTTCTCAATTGTTTTAGTAACTCAGTTACTGCTCTTTCTAATTGAGGGTCATTCCCTAATTCTAATGCTTTGGCATTTTGTCTTACAGCAATGTCTGGAGCAACCCCAGAATTTTCTGCAACCCAAGTATTTGTTGCTGGGTCAAAAACGGCATTGTCTGGAGCGGTTAAAGAACCGCCATCAATCAATCTATAATGAGTAGAAGATTTTACCAATCCACCCCAAGTTGTAGCACCAATTAGTAAACCAGCTTTTTGCTGTCTAAATACCCATGGGAAAAAATCTCCACCAGAACCAGCAAGCTCATTGATCAATAATACCTTTGGCCCCATAATTCCTGCTGGTAAACGCATTGGTTTTCCATTCGGAACTTCATTGGTTAATGCAGCTCTTGGTTTACGAGTCATTAAATCTACCATATAATCATCTAATAATCCACCGCCATTAAAACGCTCATCTATTACAGCACCTTCTTTGTCTTGTTGTGCAAAGAAATACCTGTTAAAAGATACAAATCCAGGTCCGCCTGTATTTGGCACCCATATGTAACCCAGTCTACCACCAGAAAGTTTATCCACTCTTCTTCTGTTGTCTTCTACCCAAGTACGTTGACGTAAAGAGTTCTCGCTTCTAATTGGTTTTACAACTTCTTTCCAAGCACCTTTAAAGGTAGGTTTGTCGTTAATATGTAATGTTGTTTGCTTGGTTGCTGTTCCATCTAAATATTGATAGATATTATCTGTCGCAGAAATTTCTTGATTGTTGATCCCCACTAAATAATGTCCTTGCTTTATTTTCATTCCAGGTTGATCTAAAGGGCCATTTAAACCAGGATTCCAGCTTTCTGAAGTATAGATGCGTTTGATTTGCCACTTTCCTTGTCTAGAAACAAAATCAGCTCCTAACAAACCTCCTTTAGCTCTGTCAATACTAGGGAAATCTCCACCGCGAACAAAACTATGTCCAACAGATAATTCTCCATTTACCTGATCTAAAATATAATTCAAATCAGCTCTGTGTTTTACAAACGGAATTAATGGAGCATATCTTTTGTATACTTTGTTCCAATCTCTTCCATGCATGTTTGGGTCATAAAAATAATCGCGTTCGTAACGCCAAGCTTCTTCAAACATCTGATTCCATTCTTTCAAGCGGTTCAATTTCATATTAAAGTCAAGCTTCAATGTTTTTGCACTTTTAGCATTTGGTCCAGTAGTTTTTGCTACTTTCCAATTTCTGCCAGCTCTAACAACCATGTGTTTTCCGTTAGGAGAAACGCCATAAATACGCAAGCCTTTTCCAAACTCTTTGGCTTTTAGTTTTTTCAAATCAAACTTATGAACTGTAGATCCTTCTGTAATAAACATAAAACCACTTGGTCCTGCTATAATACTTCTGTAATTTCCTCTTAAAGGCAATGCCATAATTCTACGAGCAATACCCTCAAAATCGATGACAACTTTCTTATCTTTTTTAGCATCGGGTTTTTTCTTAGCGTCTTTCTTTTTATCGTCTTTTTTGCTTTTCTTGTCTTTTGATTTTTCTTTCTTCACTTCTTCCTCATCACTTTTTGGTTTAAAAGGAGAAGCATCTTTTTTTGCTAAGTTGATTACATATGCTGCATAATTTGGTCTTGCAGTCATAGAGCTTGTGTTTGCCCAGCCAGAACGCAATGCCACATCTGTACTTGCTAAAAAGTATAAGTGTTTGTGATCTAAATCCCAAGCAGGAGAAGATGAATCTGCGAATGGATCTGTAATTGCTGTAACTTTATTAGATGCTAAAGACCAAACTTTAATTTGTTTTAAGCTATTATCACCAGACTTTGCATAGGCCAACCACTTTGAGTCTGGAGACCAGGTTATTCCCATACGTCCACGTTCAAGGTTGTTACCTGCATTATCAATAGTCTTGATGGTTTTCGCTTTTAAGTTTACAATTCTAATACGAGTATCATCATCTACAAAGGCAATGTGTTTTCCGTCTGGAGACCATGTTGGTTCCCAAGCCATTTTTGAAACACCAATAGAGATAATTTCTGTTTTTGCAGTACCATCTTGATTGGTTAAATGTAAAGCATATCCTTTTCCGTTTGCGTCAGAAAACCAAGCAATTTTATCGCCTTTAGGAGACCAAGTTGCTGCTCTATCAGCAGCGCCTGAACTTTTAGTAATGTTTCTTGAGTCTCCAAATTCTACTGGAGTTGTAAAAATATCTCCACGAGAAGCCATTACAACTCTTTTCCCGTTTGGAGAGATACTAGCAAAATCAACTCTTGAATTTACATTTTCCCATTTCGTTGCTGTCCAAGGAAAATCTCCTTTGATTGTGATTTTTAGGCGTTTTGTTCTATTGGTTTTAATATCCAACGTGTGTAAATAACCTGCTTGTTCAAAAATGATGGTGTTCTTGTGACCGCTTAAAGATTTCACAGCAGTTCCTTTAAATTTCGTAACCTGTTTTACTACTTTGGTTTTGGTATTGTAAGACCAAATGTTAGAAGTATGTGTTCTGTCTGATAAGAAATACACATAATTTCCCATCCAAACAGGTTGTTTGTCTGTAGTTTTGTTATTTGGTAATAATGTTTCAGTCAAGGTTTTTAAATCGATAATTATCAACGGTGTGTTTTGCCCACCACGATAATCTCTCCATTCTTCATCCCAACGTCTCATTTTATCGATTACCAATTGTTTTCCGCTCGAAGAATATGATCCAGAAGTAGCCCATTGCTCAAATAATTTTGTAGCTGGACCTCCTTTTACAGGCATCGTATATAACCTGTTGTATCTGCTAGGAGCTGTGTCTCTATTAGAAGCAAACAATACGTTTTTTCCATCGTTTGTCCATCCTCTAGCAACATCTGCACTTGTGTGCCAAGTTAATCTCTTTGCTTCTCCACCAGTAATGGATACAATATATACGGCATTTGCACCAGATCTATTTGATGTAAATGCAACCCATTTTCCGTTAGGAGATAAATGAGGATTGCTTTCTATAGCAGCTGTACTTGTCAATCTCGTTGTAAGATTGTTGGTTAAATTGGTAGTCCATATATCTCCGCCATAGGCAAAAGCTACTTGGTTTCCATTGATGGTTGGTTGTCTTAATAATCTTGTTTCTTGAGCTGAAATTACAGTTGTTGTTAACAACAATGCGAAAACAGCAATACTTCTTAAAATAGATTTCATAGGATTAGTGTTTGATTTTTTCTTTGGTTTTGTTTAAAAGAATAGGTTGCCCAAAACCTAATTCATTTAAACGATCTAATTGAGATGCTGCATCTCCAACAAATAACCAAATCATCTTATTTGGATTGATGTATTTCTTCGCTAATTCTTGAATTTTCTCAATGGTCATTTCGTTTACAATTTTCTCTCTGTCTTTAATGTAGTCAGAACTTAAATTGTAATTGCTCATATTCTGTAGCATATTTAATTTAGCACTCATGGTTTCAAAACGTCTCGCATTACTTTTAATTAAGAATCCCTTTGTTGTTGCTAAATCTTTTTCAGAGAAATTGGTTGGATAGTCTGTAATTATTTTTTTAACCAATTGAGCAGATTCCAAGGTAACATTGGTTCTGACTCTACTAAAAATCGTGAATGCTCCAGCTGCTTTAGATCCAGAAAAACGAGAAGATATTCCGTAGGTATATCCTTTTCCTTCTCTTAACTCTTGTGTTAATTGTGAAGCAAATCCGCCACCACCAAGAATGTAGTTCATTACTGTTGCAGAATAATAATCTTTATCTGTTGCTGCTAAAGCAGGTGACCCAAAACTAATTACTGATTGTTTTGATTTTGGTACATCGTAAAAATAAACGGTTGGTTTATTTGGCGTTTTTGGCGTTTTATACACCGGGATTGTTACTTCTTTTGCAGCCCAGTTAGAACTCAGGCTTTCTAAAGAAACCAAAACATCATCTCTGTTGATGTCTCCAACAATATGTATTTTAGTAACGGATGGAGAAATGTAATTTGAATAGAATGATTTTAAATCATTCAATTCGATTTTATCCATAGAAGCAATTGTTCCTAATGTGTTTTTTGAAAGAATGTTGTCTTTCCCGTAAATCAATTCATTGTATACATTTTGAGTAATTGCTGTTGGACTTGATTCTTGCTGACGTAAATTACCAACTACAGATTTTTTAATCAATTCAAATTCTGTTGCATCCCAACGTGGTTCTAATAACATTTCTTCTACTAACGCTAATGTTTTAGTATAGTTTTTAGCCAATGTGTTACCGCTAATAGTAATGTTTTCTTTAGAAGCTGAAATTCTAATAGAAGCGCCTAATTCTTGAATGGCTTCTTGTAATTGGGCAACTGTTTTGTTTTTTGTTCCTCTGTTTAGTAAGCGAGCAGTTAAGTTTGCAATACCTAATTTATCCATTTTTTCTAATAACTGACCTCCGTCAATTACCAAATTGAAACGTACTAAAGGAACTTCGTTATTTTTAATTCCAAAAACTTTAATTCCGTTTGTTAATTTTGTGTTCCAAACATTAGGTACGTTTAAAACAGGAGAAGTTCCATAAGGAGGTTCTATTGTTCTATCAAAAGTAGAAGGCGTTTTTGCATATGTGGCAGCTGTTTTTGAATCGAATTTTTCTTCGGCTCCTTGTACTATTTTTTCTTCTTTGATGATTGCTTCTGTAGATCCTTTTAAAGCTAATTTTGCCATTCCTTTCGGGACAAAACTTGTAGCTATAAAGTTTTTTCCTTTGATGTATGTGTTGTAAACTCGCATTACATCTTCTTTGGTAATAGCTAATGTTGCCCCAATTTGTTTGTTGATAAATGCAGGATCTCCGGCATATGTATTGTAAGAAGCTAAACTGGTTCCTTTACCAATAACACTAGATAAGCTATTGTAAAATTGCGTTTCTTGACCTGCTTTGATTCTATTTAAATCTTTTTCTGGAATTCCATTTTCTTCAAACTTTTTTAAAGCGGTGTGTATTCCGTCATTGATTTTATTTAAGTCAACATTGTTAAATCCTCTTATACCTAATTGAATTTGACCTGCCAACTCAGAAGTATAGGTTCCCATTGATGTAAAAGAAGTTAGTTTTAAATCATCAACTAAAACTTGATTCAAAGGAGCATTTTTTCCTTGTGATAAATACTGTGTTAAAATATCTATGGCATAAGTGTCTTTGTGATATAACTCTACAGCTGGCCATGCAAAAGTTAGCATAGGTAACCTTGCGAAATTGTCTTCGAAATATAGAAGTTTAGATACTTTTACTACGCCAGGTCTTTTTTCTTGAGGAGTTATCTCGTCTCCTCTTGGAATCTCATCAAAGTATTTATGTATCCAAGCTTTTGCTTGTGCAGGATCAAAATCACCAGATAAAACTAAGGTTGAATTGTTAGGCACATACCATTTTTTATAGAAATTTTTTACATCAGTTAATGTTGCATTTTGTAAATGTTCTAATGAGCCAATTACTTGCCAGTTGTAAGGGTGATCTTTTGGATATAAATTACGATCGATAATTTGTTGGTTAAAACCATAGGGAGCATTGTCTACACGCTGTCTTTTTTCATTTTTTACAACTTGTTTTTCTTTTGCTAATACAGATTCTGTTACTGTATTGATAAACCAACCTAGTTTGTCTGCTTCTGCCCAAATCATTTTTTCTAAAGCATCATTTGGAATGGTTTGTAAATAATTTGTTCTGTCTCTAGAAGTTGAGCCATTTGCACCAGAACCGCCAATTCTTGCACTCATTTTATCCAATCCGCCTTTTCCAAGGTTCTCAGATTCTAAGAATAATAAATGCTCAAATAAATGCGCAAAACCTGTTCTTCCTGCAATTTCTCTGGCAGAACCAACATGTGCCATCAATTCTACAGCAACTACTGGATCAGATTTATCTATATGAAGTACGACTTGTAATCCGTTTTTTAGTTCAAATTTTTCGAAAGAAACATTTAAATCAGTCTCTTTTTCTTTTTTGTCTGTATTGCAAGCTGCTAGTGAGATAGCGAATGCAATGAATAGAATTTTTTTAATCATTAATTTGGTTGTTTGTGTGTATTATTTTTTTGATAACGCTAAATATACAACATATTGAAATTCAATACTGTTAAAGAAATGGTAGGATTTGGTGATAGCCAAAAAAACCTCATCAATAAATGATGAGGTTTTTATTATTTAACTATTTCAATTAGCTAAATTTTTAGTTCTTTTTTTTTTCTTAAAAAGACATAATAACACTTGCAGAGATTCCCGTGCTTTCTGCAACATATCTACAAACTCCACCAACACATAATAAACCACCACGTTGTCTTCCGTAATTAAGAGCGAAACGATGTGCATTGTAAATGTAGCTTCCTCCTACATTGTAATAGTGTATTTTTTTAGAAGCATCTGCATTCCCATAGTTGTACATATCATTAATGTAGAATGCTAACTGAGAACTTACATTAAACTCAACAGTACTTCCAACCCAGTTTTTTTTATCATCTTTTGTCCATAAATGTTGTGCTTCAAAGCGTAATGATTTTCCTTTTCCTAATTTATAAGTAGCTTCTCCGACAACAATATTTGTAGTTACTTTTCCGAAAGTTTCTTCAATATATCTTTTGTTGTAGGATTGATTTACATAATAAAAAATCGAGTTCCATTGTTTAGACCATTTTTTGCGAACTTCTATACTGAAGTCAGAAAAATAATTTTCTCCAAAGCCTAAAAAAGAAGTGTCATAATTAGTATTAGCGTAATCATAATCTCCTTTTAAACCTGACCAGTAAGAGGTGTTGATTGCAATTTTGGCTCCATATTTACCGCCAAGTGCTGTTCCTTTTTTAAGGCTATAGAAAAGATCAATTTGTCCACCAATTTCTCCAGATTTCATTAACGTTGGGTCTTGAAAGGAAACTTGTGGTTGTGCTTGATATACATATATGTTTGTTAGTGAATAATCGTGTTGTTTTGTAAGCGCTGGGAGATAGTTTATAATACTTTGATTATAAATATTCCCAGATGCTTCCCTTTCAGAATAAAAGTTCATGTTCTCTAATCTTCTAAAAGTAGCGTCAATTCCAAGTCCTTTTTTTGCATATCCAAAGTTTAGTAAATAAGCGCTTCCTTTTTTTGCATTCTTAGTTTGTCCAGAAATAATAATAGCATCTTTTTCTTTAGCTACATACTCTACACTCGAGTAAAAATTTCCTTTAGAATAATCTAATCGAGTAGCAAAACTATTTGTTAGGTGGTTAAATTGATATGCTGTTATAGAATTATCTTGTGTTCTTCCAACATAGCTAAAACCAACATTTAAAAAGGAGTTTTCTAATTGAAACGCATCAGAAATATTAACATCTGTATCAAAACCATAAATTGCACCGTTAGAAGTGTCAAAGCCTTTTCTTTGGTTGCCATATAAAGAAGTCAGTTCAATATAATTAGTTGGACTGTATTTTACTCTAATTCCTTTTAAAGCATTGTTGATTCCTAATTGACGATCTTCCCATGAGCGTAAAATTAATCCGCTTCCAAATTGATCATAGAAATGACCAACGGTAATGTCTAATTTTTCCGTTTTATATCCAGTATAATACAATCCAAGGTCTGTTTTATTTAAATCTGGCGAGTAGTTTAGTAACGCCTTAGGCTCATAACTTTCGAGTTGTACCCCAAAGTAAAAATGATTAAGTGTGTAGTCTATTTTTAAATAGTTATTTGATCTAAATCTATTTGTTTCGGTGAAATCTCCAGTTTTAGAATCGTCTAAATAATATTGAGAATTAGATTCAAACCCAATAGAAAGATTTTGATTTTCTTGAGAAAAAGAAAAAAAACTAGAAAAGATAAAGCTTAGAAGAAGTAGTTTTTTCATTTTAAATAGTAATTAGCTGTTTTTTTTAATTATTTCAAATATTTTGTCTTCACTTCCAGGAGAGTAGCCCGTATGTCTATAGAGTATTTTACTTCCCTTTAAAATAATTATGTGAGGTACAACAGAAATGTTCAACGCTCTTTTGAGTTCTTGGTTTTTGTCTATCAGAATTTTATACTCCCATCCTTTGCCGTTTACTAAGGGTCTAATTCTTCGTTGTGTTCTAGAATCGTCAATTGAAATTGCAATTATTTCTACATTAGTTTCTTCTTTCCAGTCATCATAAACATCACTAATAGCATCTAATTCATTAATACAAGGTACACACCAAGTGGCCCAAAAACTTAGTACAGTAATTTTGTCTTTAGAGATTTCGTCTTGAATTTTTACAGTTCGCCCTTGTAGGGTTGATACAGTTGTATTAGGAATTGATTTTTGAGAAAAACTTAAAGCGGAGCTTAGTAGAAGAACTACTAAAAAAAGATGTTTCATGCGTTTTTTTTTTTAGGGTGATGTACTGTTTTTTTTGAATCATTTTCTCAAATGATACCGTTTAAAAATGTTTTTTTAAATCTCTTTTTTAATTGAAACTTGACAAATATATGTTTATTAGTTATATAGCTATTGTTTTTTTAAAGGTAATTATTACCTTTCGTGCAAGTTTAAAAATTAAAATTGTAAAAAAATGAAAAAATCGAATGTACTCCCTTTATTAACCCTTTTATTAACCCTCTTTTTGTTCTCTTGTTCTAGTAGTGGAGATGAAGATTTGGTTGGGTCAATTCAACTAACAACAAGTGAAACTGCTTTAGATATTGGTGAAGTTGTTGGTTTAACAATTATTGCTGATGGTCAGGAAGATGTAACAAACAAAGCAGAAATTTATGTTAATGGCACAAAAATTTCAGGTAGCACTTTCACTGCGGTGTCTGTTGGGGATTTTAAAATTACAGCAACTTATGAAGGTGTTACAAGTAATGAGGTAAATATCACAGTAGAGCTAGCTGGACCTAGATTTCAGAAGAATGTAATAATTGAAGATTATACAGGTACTTGGTGTGGTTGGTGTCCAAGAGTTTCTTATGCGATTGAGCAAGTGGAGGCGGCTACAAATTTTGCCATTCCAATTGCAGCTCATAAGGGTGATGCTATGGAGAATGTGTTTGGTAATAATCTTATGAGTTCTTTTTCTGTTACAGGGTATCCTACAGCTTATATAGATAGAGATGAGACATGGGCTTCGCCTGAACCAAACAACGTGAATCAAGTTACAGGTTTAAGCTCGGTTGATTCAAAAATTGGTATTGCAATGGAGTCAGTTTTGAATGGTGCTACTATGGAATTGAATGTGAAAGTGAAATTTGGAAAGAGCTTTACAAAGAATGTGAAGTTAGCAATTCTTGTATTAGAAGATGGAGTTGTTGAAGACCAAGGTAATTATACTACGTATTATGGTGGTGGAAGTGTTCTTTCTAACTTTGTTCATGATCATGTACTTAGATATGCGCTAACAGATGTGTTAGGAGATGATATTCCTGCTTCTGAAACGGTAAAAAACAATGAGTATTCAAAGAGTTTTAATGTAAGTGTACCTGTTACTATTGGTGATACATCAAAAATGAGTTTTGTTGCAATCGTTACTGATGGAGTAAGTAAAAGAGCAATCAACGCAAGAGTTGTCCATGTAAATTCTACGAATGATTTCGAATTAAAATAAAGACTAATTATGTGTGAAAAAGCCTTGTTAACAATTGTTAACGAGGCTTTTTTTTTGAGTAAAAGTTGTAGTGAATATTATAAAATTCAATGGTGTTCGTTTTTTTGCTTATAATTGTAATAAAATTTTTACTATGAAAACAATTAGGTACTTAAATTTAGTGTCATCTATTTTTTTATTAGTGCTCTATTCCTGTTCGATGTCAGAGGAAGAGCCTGATGTAGAGAGTGTTATTTCTATTTTTTTAGATTCAGATGTTACGACTCTTGAGTTAGGAAGTACTGCGTATTTCGGTGTCAAAACTAATTTGATGAGTAATATTACTTCAAATACGGTTATTTATGTTAACGATGCTCCTATAACTGGAAAAAACTTTACTCCAAGCAGTGTCGGATCGTATAAAATAAGAGCTGAGTATAAAAACTTAAAAAGTAATGAGCTTACCCTTACTGTAGTTCCTGCTGTAGCTACTTCTGTTGTCTTAAGTTCAAGTATTGCGAATTTTGATTTAGGAAGTACTGTGTCTTTTACTATCAGAACGAATTTGATGGATATTGTCACTCCAAATTCGGTTATTTATGTTAATGATGCTCCAATAACTGGAGAAAACTTTACTCCAAGCAGTGTCGGATCATATAAAGTAAGAGCTGAGTACAAAAACTTAAAAAGTAATGAGCTTATTCTGACCGTAGTTGCTTCTTTAGTTTCAGTTGAGGTTACATCAGATGTTACTACAACTGAAGCTGGAAATTTAGTAAGGTTTACTTCCAAAGCAACATTCAATGATGGTAAAGTAATTGATAGTACTGAAGATTGTATTTTTTATGTTAACGGGTCTGCAATAGATGGTAATATTGTTTTTTTAACTCATATAGGTGATAATAAAATTAAAGCATCAGTAAATTTAGTAGTAAGTCCAGAAATTAATGTGCAAGTCACATCGATTCCTTTGCCTCTTAATTTTACGAAAAAAGCTATAATTGAAGATTATACAGGAGCATGGTGTGGATGGTGTACTAGAGTGATAAAGGCAATTGAATTAGTGAAAGAACAATCCGAGAAGATTTTGTCTGTTGGTGTACATATTAATGATTCAATGAAAAATGAGTTTTCTAATGCGTTAAAGTCTTCATTTGATGTGAATTCCTTACCGACCGCATATTTAAACAGAGATGTTAGATGGAATACTCCAGAACCACATTATATTTCTCAAGCAACTAATTATGCTCAAGGTACTGCTAGCTTAGGTTTGAGTATTAATTCCTTTTTGTCTGATGACGATAATTTACACGTTGTAGTTCGTACAGGTTTTAGTAATGCTGCTGTAGGAACAAAACTAGTTGTATTTATCTTAGAAGATGGAATAGTTGAAAACCAAGCAAATTACACAAGTTATTATAATGGTGTTAACCCTTTAGTGAATTTTGAGCATGATAATGTTCTTAGGTGGTCTCTAACAAATGTTTTAGGGGATGTTATAGATGCTTCAGCAGGTTTGCGTTTAATTTCTTATAGGATTGATTTAAAAGGTAAAAAAATAACTGATACATCTAAAGTTAAAATACTAGCAATGTTTGTTGATAGTAATGGTAAAAAAGTGTTGAATGCACAGTGGTCAAATATTAATGAAAATAAAAGCTTTGACTAAAAATAAGTCTTTTGTATATAAAAAAAGGGTTGCAATTGCAACCCTTTTTTAAATTTAGAATACTACTTTCTATCCTAAATACGAATATTTAAAATCTGTAGGAGTAACAAATGTTTCCTTAATTAAGCGAACAGAAGTCCAACGTAATAAGTTTTGAGCAGAACCTGCTTTGTCATTTGTTCCAGAAGCTCTAGCTCCTCCAAAAGGTTGTTGACCTACAACAGCACCAGTTGGCTTGTCGTTGATATAGAAGTTTCCAGCAGCATTTTCTAGTGCTTTTGAAGCCTTTTCAACAATATATCTATCTGTAGAAAAAATAGCACCTGTTAAGGCATACTCTGTAGATTCATCCACTAATTTTAATGAAGCTTCCCATTCAGCATCTTCATATACATAGATTGTCATTACAGGGCCAAATAACTCTGCACACATTGTTTTGTACATCGGGTCTTTTGCAACAATAACAGTTGGCTCAATAAAGTATCCAACAGATTTATCATGACCACCACCAATAATAACATCAGCATCAGCATCTGTTTTAGCAGCATCTAAAAAGCTTGCGATCTTGTCAAAAGAACCTTCATGAATTACCGCATTTACATAGTTTGATGGATCTTCTGGAGAACCCATTTTAATCTCACTTGCTTGTGTAATTAAATGCCCTTTTACTTCTTCCCACATTGAAGCCGGAATAAAAGCTCTTGAAGCGGCAGAACATTTTTGTCCTTGATATTCAAAAGTACCTCTCGTAATTCCTGTTGCAACTTGCAAAGGGTTTGCAGAATTGTGAGCCCAGATGAAATCTTTTCCACCTGTTTCTCCAACAATTCTTGGGTATGTTTTATAGTTGTGAATGTTATTTCCGATTTGTTTCCATAAGTTTTTGAAAACATGAGTAGATCCTGTAAAGTGCAATCCAGAGAAATCTGGAGACGCTAATACAGTATCTGTAATCATTACTGGATCACCATAAACAACGTTTATTACTCCGTCAGGTAAACCTGCTTCTTTAAATAAATCTACAATTACTTGTGCAGAATATGCTTGATGATCAGATGGTTTCCAAACAATAACATTTCCCATTAAAGCTGGTGCAGCTACTAAATTAGCAGCAATAGAAGTAAAGTTAAAAGGTGTAATTGCATATACAAATCCTTCTAAAGGTCTATACTCAACTCTGTTCCATATTCCTGGTGCAGAATCTGGTTGATCTTTAAAGATATCCGTCATGTATTGTACATTGAAACGGAAAAAATCAATCATTTCACATGCAGCATCAATTTCTGCTTGGTGTACGTTTTTAGATTGCGCTATCATTGTAGCAGCATTCATTCTTGCTCTATAAGGACCCGCTAGTAATTCAGCAGCCTTTAAGAAGATAGAAGCTCTTTCCATCCAACTAACGTTAGACCATTCTTCTCTTGCAGCCAATGCTGTAGAAATTGCAGTATCTACGTGCGATTTTTCAGCTACATGATATTGTCCAACAACATGTTTATGATCATGTGGAGGTGTAATGTTTCTGGTGTTACCAGTTCTTACTTCTTCTCCATCAATATGCATTGGCACATCAATGTTGCTATTAAACATTGCTTTATAAGTTGCTAAAAGCTCTTCTCTTTCTGGTGATCCTGGAGCATAGCCTTTAACTGGCTCATTAACTGCTTCTGGAACTTTAAAAAAACCTCTTCCCATTTTAGTATATTGTTTGTTAAATTAGATTTAATTTTGAGGCACAAAGTTAAGTTTATTTTTAGTAATAATATGACGAATTTTACGTCTTATTTATCAAATATCGATAGAATATGTGCACGGTAACCTATTTGCCTTTAGGGAATAACGATTTTATTTTGACTTCTAATAGAGATGAACAACCAACACGAGAAACAATTGAACCTAAGGAGTATATAGAAGATGGTGTTGCGCTAACTTACCCGAAAGATAAATTGGCTGGAGGAACATGGATAGGTTTGAGTTCTAAAAACAGATTGGTTTGTTTGTTGAATGGGGGTTTTGAGTCTTATGAGCGTGAAGCTTCTTATAAAATGAGCAGAGGAATTATTGTAAAAGCAATTTTAAAGTCTAATGATTTTATAACATATATCAACGGCTTTGATTTTATAGGAATCGAACCTTTTACCATTGTGTTGGTTGATTGGAATGCTGATTTGAAAACCTACGAACTAGTTTGGGATGGTAAACAACAGCACTTTTCTGAATTGAATCAAGAGCCTAAAATCTGGTCGTCATCAATTTTATATCATCAAAAAGATAAAGAACTTAGAAAAGTTTGGTTTAATAAATGGTTAGAGAATAATCAAAGATTCACTCAAGAAAACATCTTAAAATTTCATCACAACTCAAAAATTGGAACACCAGAAAACTCATTAAAAATGAAACGCTGGTATGTAGAAACGGTGAGTGTTACTTCTGTGAAAAAGGTTGATTCTAAAACAACTATGAATTACCGTAGTTTGATTTAATACATCATAAAGGTAATTGCTGCAATAAGCATAACACCTATTGTTGATACCATGAAAAAAGAAAAATTGACCAGGATAAATTTCAAAAAGGTTTTAAAGCGTCCTTGCTGATAAAAACGTCTCATAGACATGTACAAGTATATTAGAAAGAGCAATGGGAAAATTGCAGCCATATATTCATTTGGCTGAAAGTAATGAGCTAGATAAAAGATTATTGAAAGTAGAAAAAAGACTGTTTGCGTATGAAACACAAATACTAAGTGTTCTACATAAGTGAATTTTCTTCTAATGTAATATAGTTTTAAGAACAAGGTAAAAAGAGGTAAGAAAACAAATAATGAAATAGAAATAGAAGAAATCATTTGTTTTTGGAAATCTTCCCATTTACCATTGTCTCCAGTCATTTCGTTTCCAGCTTTTACTCTGCTATATAAAAAACGATTGAAGAAGGTGTGTTCAACTTTTAAGCTATCTAAGGCGTCTTCAATTGCTACTTTAGGATATTTTTTTTGAAAACTACTGAATTTTCCCCAATTAGGAATAAAGCCAATTTGCATGCCTCCATTTGTTGATGCATTATTTTTTATTGAGTCGATTTTTAAAGCAGGAATAACGTTCAGAAATTTCTCTCTGTCAGTAGAATCTACATTCTTTAATGCTTTATTAAAGTTGGCCTTGAATTTTTCAGGATCTTTGGTGATTTCAGTTGTAGCGCTGTCAATTTGATCATTAATTGTAGGTGTGGATTTTGTTTTTCCTGTTCTAAATTGGTCAAATTTATCATAGCTTTCAGTAGCTCCAATTATCAGAAAAAATAAAACAGAAATGGTTAAATAAAAACGAAAGGGATTTGCATATCGTTGTCTTTTGCCATCAATATAATCTCTAGATACTTTTCCTGGTTTAATTAATAACGGAATAAAAGTTGTCCAAAATTTTGAATCCCAAGAAATAAATCCATTAAAGACTTCGTGTACGAAACTTCCAAAGGTAATTTTAGGGTTTTTATTAACCTGACCACATTCTGGGCAGAACTTTTCATTTCCAAAAAACGGATGTCCACAATTAAAGCACTCTAAAGGTTTGGCTTTTGCGAGTTTATTGCTTTTTTTTCTTATTCGAAGTTTCATTAGTTTAATAATGGTGTAGTTGTTAGTTGAAAAGTTGGAACAATTACTTCAAATTGTTGCTTGGTTTTTTTATTAATCATTTTAAAGGTTCCTTTCATAGAGCCAGTTGGAGCATGTAAAAAACAATTAGATTTGTAGGTGTAAGACCCTTTAGGTTCTATAGTTGGTTGTTGGCCAACAACACCTTCTCCTTCAATGTATTCTTTGTGGTTTAAGGCATCAGAAATTTCCCAAAATCGCTCTAATAACTGAACAATATCCTTGGTTTTATTTTCTATAGTAATATAATAACTAAACGCATTAAATGTGTTCTGATTTCTTCGTACAGAACCATTATACCTGGTTTTAACAGATATTTTAATGCCATTTGTTATTTGTTGAGTCATACAGTTTTTAGAAAAGTTTGCTAATCAAATATAAGAACCTTTCTAGAAAAATATAGAAAACGACGTGTTTTTATTCTTTAGGATTGATAAAACCAGTGCCAATTCCAATCACTTGGTGGTAAGTTCCACCAAAAGGCTTATAATATACTAGTACTGTATATTTATTTTCTGTTTGATGAAAAGAGCCGTTTAATTCATGTTTGTTTACCCGATCATCTGAATCACTTGTAATGAATGTGTAATTGTAAAAACCTTGCTTTAATAAGATAGCGACTTCATATTTTTTTGAAACCGAATTATAGATCATTTTGTTTCCTTGTGTTAAAGAAAAATCATTGAAAGCGCCATACACATAAATTTCTTTTTCGAAAATTTTTTCAGATGTAAGAGAGAAATGTACCATTGCATAATCTGATTCTGTACTTGAGTTATTTGCCTCAATAGTTCTAATTACAAACTGACCATTAATATCTGGAAAGTAAGTGTAGGGTTTGTTGTTTCTTGGTTCTTGAGTGTAAAGGAAGGTATGGTAAATGTCTCTTTTTTCAACAGATGAAATTTGAATAGTGCTATTTCTAATCTGTTTATTGTCGAAATTTAAATATTCGTTGCCACTCCAAAAATCCGACTTGTTGTAGTATTTGTAAACCAGTTGGTTGTTTCTGAAAAATTGAGGTGTTAAGTTGGTTATGGCTGTTTCCCAAATGTTATTTTGCAGTACAGCAACCTTGATTTCTTGTGATGGATTCCTTATTGTATTTGAATTATAATTGACAGTAAATTGAACTGTTTGTTGTTGATTAGCCATTGTTGTATTTCTGCTTCTTAAAACAGACACTCCAACAGTTGATTGGTTTTTGTACAAGGTAAAACGTCTGGTAAAAACGGTTGTATCATTTTCATCTAATACGCGTACTAAATAATTGCCGCTTTTTGTGATTCGTATATTCGAATTGGGAAACTGAACTTTATAGTGTGTGTAGTTTTGTAAGGTGTTAAATGAGTTTTCGTATTCTAAAATACTGTTTTGTGCAAAGCCTTCAATATATTCATTTGATGAAATGTCACTTGGCTTCCAATCAAAAGTCATGTGCTCAATTTTGTAAGAATACTCTTTTTGGTTGGCTTCTAAATCGTCAAAAGAAAGTGTAAGTGTTTTTCCTAAAGGGATAATGGTAGAGAAATTATTTTTTCCTAAAGGCTTAAGTTGTATGCTCTTAATGTTGCTTTGTGAAAACGCCAAAGTACTAGTCAATAGAGAAATAAGAAGATATAGTGTTCTTTTTTTCATTTTTTAGAAGTAGATATTTTTACTAGAGTTATAAGTGCTTTAGATACAAACGTAGTAAATATTTAATTAGTAAAATTCTTGTTTATTTAGAATTGGTATAAATAATGTGTTTTACTTAAGATAAAAGCATTTTTGCAGCAAGAACACTTTCAAAATTTTTAAATTTGCATGTTTTTTTAAGAGAATTAAAAGTCATATTTTTATGTCAAAAGACATCCGTATA
>CAJXVT010000047.1 GCA_913062575.1 uncultured Flavobacteriaceae bacterium
TCATATTTATTTACTTCTGAATCTGTTTCAGAAGGACACCCAGATAAAGTAGCTGATCAAATTTCAGATGCATTAATCGATAATTTTTTAGCTTTTGACGCTGACTCAAAAGTAGCCTGTGAAACATTGGTTACAACTGGTCAGGTTGTTTTAGCTGGAGAAGTAAAATCAAAAACATACCTAGATGTTCAAAAAATTGCACGTGATGTAATTAATAAAATTGGATATACGAAAAGTGAGTATATGTTTGATGGAAGTTCTTGTGGAGTTTTCTCTGCAATTCACGAACAATCTCCTGATATTAATCAAGGAGTTGACAAAGCAAACAAAGAAGAACAAGGCGCTGGAGATCAAGGAATGATGTTTGGTTACGCAACTGATGAAACAGAAAACTACATGCCATTGGCATTAGAGTTATCACATCGTTTGTTGATTGAATTGGCAGAGTTGAGACGTGAGAATAAAGACATTTCTTACTTGCGCCCAGATGCAAAATCACAAGTAACTATTGAATATTCTGATGATAACATTCCTCAAAGAATTGATGCTATTGTCGTTTCTACACAGCACGATGATTTTGACAAGAGTGATGCAGTAATGTTAGATAAAATTAAATCTGACATTGTAAACATCTTAATTCCAAGAGTAATTGCAAAATTACCTGCAAATATTCAAGCGTTATTTACCGATCAAATCACTTATCACATCAACCCTACAGGAACATTTGTTATTGGAGGACCACATGGAGATACTGGATTAACAGGTCGTAAAATTATTGTTGACACTTATGGAGGAAAAGGAGCTCACGGTGGTGGTGCTTTTTCTGGAAAAGACCCTTCTAAAGTAGATAGATCTGGAGCGTATGCTACTAGACACATTGCAAAAAATTTAGTTGCTGCAGGTGTTTGTAAAGAAATATTAGTTCAGGTTTCTTATGCTATTGGAGTTGCAAAACCGACCAGTATAAATGTTGAAACATACGGAACTTCTACTTTAAATTTAACTGACGGAGAAATAAGTAAAGTAGTGGAAAGTATTTTTGATATGAGACCTTACTTTATTGAGCAACGTTTAAAATTAAGAACGCCTATTTATTCTGAAACTGCCGCATATGGTCATATGGGAAGAACTCCAGAAGTAAAAACAGTAACTTTTTCTAATCCTATGGGAGAAACTGTTTCACAAGAAGTAGAAACGTTTACTTGGGAAAAATTAGATTATGTAGATACAGTTAGAGAAGCATTTGGTTTCTAAAACTCTTTATTATAATTATATATCAAAGCCTCAAACAAATTTGTTTGAGGCTTTTTGTTTTACTAATTTGGACCTATGAAAAAACAGCACCTCTTCGTATTACTTTTAACAATCACTCTCGTCTTTAGCAGTTGTGAAAATTCTGATAAAAAAGCACAAAATATAACTCCAGAAGGAATGGTTTGGATCCCTGGTGGAACTTTTCTACAAGGAGCTGTACCACAAGACAAGACTGCAATGATGCATGAAAAGCCACAACACAAAGTGACAGTTGATGGTTTTTTTATAGATATTACTGAAGTTACCAATACACAATTCAAAAAATTTGTAGATGCTACAAATTATATTACTGTTGCTGAGCGAAAAGTAGACTGGAATGAATTAAAAAAGCAATTACCAACTGGAACTACAAAACCACACGACTCGATATTACAACCAGGTTCTTTGGTTTTTAAGAAAACAAAATCTTCTGTCCCAAATTTATATGACTTTTCGCAATGGTGGAAATGGGAAATTGGCGCTAATTGGAAACATCCTCATGGAGTAAACAGTTCTATCAAAAAGAAAGAAAACTACCCTGTTGTTCATATAACTTATGAAGACGCTTTAGCTTATTGTAAATGGGCAAATAGACGTTTACCAACTGAAGCTGAATGGGAATTTGCTGCAAGAGGAAATCAAAAAAACACTACCTATTTCTGGGGAAATGATGAAAATTCACTTTCTAAAAACGCCAATAGCTGGGAAGGAGAATTCCCTGTTACAAATACAAAAAATGATGGTTTTGAAGGGTTAGCTCCAGTAAAATCTTTTCCTGCAAATGAATTTGGATTACATGATATGGCTGGTAATGTTTGGGAATTTACTTCAGATTGGTTCAATGTTAATTATTATAAAGAATTGTTAGATTCAAAAACTTTAACGATTAACCCAAATGGAGCAAAAGCTGCTTACAATCCGAGTAATTCTTATTTAAAAGAGAAAATTATGAAAGGTGGTTCATTTTTATGCAATGCTAGTTATTGCGCTAGTTATAGAATTTCATCTAGAATGGGGACAAGTACAGATTCTTCTTTAGAGCATGTTGGTTTTAGAACGGTTGCAACTTTAGAAATGATTCAATGAAAAAATTACTTCTAATCATTTTTGGAGTATGTATCATTTCTGCATGCTATAAAAAAAATAATTCCAAAAATGCTCTTGAAAAAGTATTATTTTCCTTTGAAAATCATTTAATAAAACAACATATTTTAGAGGATAACAAAGGTATCAGCTATATTCAGCTACTGCAAGAAATTGTCAAAAAAAACGATGTGAATTACCAGTATAATTACTCTTTTATTGACACTTTAGAGAACACGAAAAACATAGATATAGAGAACTATTTAAAGCGTCAAAAAACATTTATATTTGATAAAGCTACTGCTTATGAAAAGTTAATGAGCAGCAATACTGAAGAAATGGATTTACATCCTGTTTTGGTTGCAGAAAAATTCTTATCAACAACAAAAGCTACTGACTTTGAAAACCTTTATTTTAAACTACAGTTTTTGTTGTTTTTTGATCTTGCAAATATTAATCCTTAAAAAAGAATTATTGCTCCCTCAACCTTCGAACAGATTTCATTCTTGCCCAAGCAGTTCTATGTCGTTGTTTGTAGATCCAAAGAGTTCCTAAATCCAATAAAAAATACACTAAACTTATACCACTTGGAGGGTTTGCACTTTTTAAAAATGGAATTACACCAAAAGAAGTATCTGGCCAAGCCCAACATTGAAAAGATGTCCCTATAATTTCTAAAACAGCAACGGCAACATACATTGATAAGAAGAACAAACGCTCTCTTGGTTTATTTCTCAATAAATAGAGAACAGCCATCGACATTACAAAACCAAAAATATCATTTGCAAAAATTAGAAACAAAGAAGAATAGATAAGAATTGCTATGGTGAAAATCTTCTCTATTTGTTTCTTATAAACTTTTATAATCGGTTTTTTGCAAAAATAGACCGTAGACACATAGACAATTGCGTGACCCAATGGAACATATAGGGGCACCGTATTTAATCTGTAGGCATACATACCTAATAGTATAGAGAACAAATACTCCCCTACTGCACCAATAATTGTAGCGTAAACCATTAATTTCCGAACCTTCACAGATGAATTAAAATATAAGACTGCAAAACCTATCAACACTATTATATTAGTCAACAACTGTGTATTTGAATAGATCTCTGCCATATAATAACTGTCTAAGAACAATCCTAAAAGAAGAAATAGAAATAAATATCCTAGTGTTTTAAATGACGCAGAAAATATTGAGGCAGCAATTTTAAATTTCATTTTGCTAAAATACTATTTAAACTAAAAAAAAGCGAATATTTCTATCCGCTTTCTAATAAAAAAATCAAACAATTTTATAAGTTATATTTTACACTAAATACTGCAAATCTAGGCTGAATTACATAGGTTGATGTACTTGTGAAAATTGAATTACCACTATTTCTATTCAGTGCATTGGTATCAAATGCGTTTGTCATTTCCAACGAATATTCCCATTTACTATCTTTCTTTTGATAAGTAAGGTCTAAATCTAAAAAGCTATAATCATTAATAAGTACGTCGTTATTTTTTACTTTATTATAGGTATATCTAGAGGTGAATGTAAAACTTTTTAAGAATAAGATATCCAAATTAAAAAACGGACTGTGAGTTACATTTTTTGTAGTAAAACTTCCTTGGTCATAATCTGAATAAGAAACGTCATACCCAAAGTCGAAGTTTGGTGCACTTCTAAAATTAGAACTAATTCTAGTTTTTAACGATCTAGAGTAAGATTTAAAATCTCGATTTTCAAAAACTTCAACAGGTGGTGTTGTTGGATTGTGATCATGATCTACTAACCTTACAATTCTACTTGTAGATTTTGCTAATGAAACTCTACCTCCAAGTGTTCCTTTAAACTTTCCTATTGTTTTTTGAATATTTGCTGAACCGGACAACGATTCATTTGGGAAAATTGAATTAATTGTAGTAGAAATTTGATCTACTCCAACAGGTAAAATACTTGATGTTGTTGTATTTATTCGTTTGTTATAATTTACAGATGCAAATACATTGGTATAATTAAACATATTAAAACTAAAGTAATTTAGATTTACATTATGCGAATATGAACTCTCCAAATTTCTATTTCCAGAATACAAACGGTTATAATTATTAAACACAAAACCTTCTGCGACTCTATTAATATCTGTAAAACTTACTTGCTTTCTATATCCTAAACGTAATGTTTCTGATTTTTTTAATTGCAATTTCACAGAGGCACTTGGCAAAATTTTTGAGAAATTATCATTTCTAACCGATCCTAATTGTGTGTTTTTTGCTGCATAAGAATGTAGTGAAAACCCTTGATCAAAAGTAAAAATACCAGTGATAAATTTATAGTTTAGTCCTGCATAAATATCAGAAAAAGCGTACTCCACATCGTTTATAGTTCTAGGAGTTGTAATTTGATTTTCAGTACCATTTAAGGTTTCGAAAATACTTGAGTTAAATTGCTGATTACTTAATGTAGTTCCGACTTTAATATTTAAATTACTTTTAGAATTTATAACATAGTAGTAATCTAACTTCGCATCCAGTTTATTGGTTTTAACTCTTTTATTTTGAGAAACATTAAAAGGATCTCCTCCTGTTGGAGTTGTTAATGAAAGTAAATTCGCAAATGATAATTCTTCTAAAGTTGCATTGTAAAACGGGTCTTCATCTTGCCATAAATGTTGTGCACTAAAAGCAAAAATATTTTTTTCATTTAGTGTATAGTAATAATTCATGTTCTGATTTATAGAAAACGGATTTTGCGATTGAGTTTGAAAAATATCTCCTGTGATTTGTGAAGAAGAAAACTTCTGATTCTCATTTTGATCTGACACTTTTGCAAAAATATCATAATCCAAATGATTATTCGCATTTGGTTTGTAGCTAGAACTCAATTTAAACAATCCTAAATTACTCTCTTGCGTTGTAGTGTTTTTGGTGGTTTCTGTAAAGTTATTATAATCTCTCACGCTACTTTGTTCTAAATCTGTTTCAGTTCCAGAAAAAATTGCGAACCCACTTAAATCCCATGTTTTTTTAGGAGAATAGCTAAAGTTAGCGGCTGCAAATTTAGATTCAATTTCTTTTGCTCTATTGTTTTGCAATGATAAAAAACCAATATCTGATGATGCTACATTAAAACTTGTCCCAGTGCTTCCTCCACCTCTAAAACCTCCAGTAAATCTAAAATAATCTCTACGTGTAAAGGGCATTTTACCAATATTATTCATATCTGTAATAATATTCACACTGTATTCTGGGCTGTAGTAAAATAATTTTGGATGTGCTAAATATCTACTATCACCACCTAAACCAGCAGTAACTTCTCCAAACCAAAAATTCTTTTTCCCTTCTTTTAACCTGATATTTATTGCTAAATTATCAGAATTATCTTGTACCCCTTTCAACTGACCAACCTCACTAAAGTTCTTAAGAATCTCAACTTTATCAATAGCGCTGGCAGGAATATTTTGAGTAGCTATTTTAGTGTCTCCATCAAAAAAGTCTTTTCCTTCAACCATTATTTTTCCCACTTTCTTTCCTTCAACTTCAATTTCCCCATCGGCGTTTACTTCAACTCCAGGTAATCGTTTTAAAACATCTCCAAGCTTTTTCTCTGTTCCTACTTTAAAAGAATCTGCATCATATATTAATGTATCTCCTTTAATTGAAATCGGAATTTTATAGGTGATATCTACTTCATCTAAAGTATTGTCTGGTAATAAAACAATATCTTTTATAATAGCTACTTGTTTGGTTGCAATTGTAATATTAGACGTTTTATTCCCAATATAACTTGCCTTAATAATATAGGTTGTATTTGCTTTTAATGTTAGTTTATATCTTCCTTTAGAGTCTGTGAACCCATAGGAATCTAACACATTTGTTTGTTTGTTTAAGGCAATAACATTTGCCATTTCTAATGGGGCACCAATACTATCTTTAACAACTCCTGTTACTTTAATTTGGGCATAAGTAGCTCCAGCAATCAAAAGCATGATTGCTAACATGTATTTTTTCATAAAATAAATTTTAATTTTTTAACCTCTTCCTCCGCGACTACCGCCTCTTCCTCCACGACCTCTAAATTGCTCTCTCATTTCTTCAGTCTTTTTCTTTACAATTTTGTTATATGCTGCTCTAGTAACTTTCTTTCCTTTTTTAGGCATTTTTAAAGCAACTTTTTCTTTTGGATTCATGGTGATTTCTGTACACAAAACGGTAGTTCTTCCAGAGCTCACTTCTAATATTAAACCTGGCAATCCCCAAAATTCTCCTGGACCCTGACTAACCGGAATCTGTGGCGTATACCAAGCAGTAACTAGTACAGTTTTTGGCTTTTCTTCTTCTTTCTTTTTATCATCTTGATTATTATTCCCTCTTCTTCCAAAACTTGAAAAACTAAACGCATTCTCTTCTTTAATCAGAGTAGCTTTATAACAGGTATAGTTTCCTATTTTTTTAGTTTCACTTCCTAATTTCCATTCGGGTTTTTTACCATCATCAGAAATTAAGAATTTCTTTCCAAAAAACTCGGTTTCTTCTAATATTATAGCTTCTTTGGTATTCTTGTATTTTAATCCTCCTGAAAAGCTACTCATCATCCCTGCAAATCTGCCTCCTCTTCCTCCTTGACCAGGAGCACTTAAACTTTCTTCTTCTTTATACGAAGATTCTGTTTGATTAAAGCTTAATACAAATGTTTTTTCTAACATGCTTTTCATTCTATCAGCAATACGTTTCTTCTGGTCTTCAGACATTTGCCTGCCTCCAAAATTCATATCCATTGTTGTTTTAGACATGTATACTGCCTTTCCCTGAAAGTTTGATTGCGAATTTGCAGTGCTGATAACTACTACAAAAAAGAGTACAAATAATGATCTCATAAGTCTGTGGTTTAATTTTTAAATCTTTTAACAACAATTTGACTTATAAAAACATAAATGGTTTAATTACCCTCCAATCATTATCTCAACATTTCTTCCTTTACTACCTCTTCTTGATTTAAATTTCTCCATCATATCTTTCGATTTTTTATCCATGATTTTACGGTATTTTTCTTGAGAAACAACTTTTCCTTTTGTAGGTTCTTCAATTGTAATTTTATCTTTTGGATTCATTACAATTTCTGAACAGATAATAGTTTCGTTCCCCTCTCTTAACTCTAATATCAAACCAGGTAAACCATTGTAACCTCTTGGCCCGTTACTTACGGCAATTGACGGAGTATACCATGCAGTTGTAACAACATCTACTTTTTCTGTTTTTTGGGTTACTTCACCATTCTCTACACTCATATTAGTTCTATCTTCTTGTCTTGTATAGGTTGCTTTATAGCAAGTGTGTACTCCAATATTTTTTGTTTCACTTGTTAATTTCCAATCATATTTGGTTAATTTATCTTTTATCAAAAAGAGTTTTCCCATAATCTCGGTTTTGTTAACAAAGCGATTTTCTTTAATATTTTTATAATACACATCGTTTCCGCCTCCGCCGCCCATAACTTGAAACGTCATGTTTCCGCCTTTAGGTCTAACAACGGGTGCATTTAAACTTTTCTTTTCTTTATAAATTGATGATACTTTATCAAAAGTTAATACAAATGTTTTTTGAAATTGTTTGGCTAAATTAGCATTCATTTTAGCTTTTTGATCATCACTCATAGCATTTGCTCTATCTCCTCCCATTTTGAAATTCATTTTCATACTGGTCTTGTAGATTGCTTTTCCTTGAAACTTTTGTGCCATTAATGATGTTACCATTAATAAGCTTAGAATTGTAACTGTTTTTTTCATTTTAATACGTTTTATACAAGGCAAATATGACAACTCATTTCCTATCTAAGGGTTAACAAGTGTTAACGTGTGTTAAGTGATAGAATATTATTGAAATGAACTACTTACCTTTGATGTATGAATACGAAAAAATATCGTTGGCTTTTATATACCATTACTTTAACTATTGTTGCAACAATTATGGTTCAGGTATATTGGAATTATAAAAACTATCAGCTAAACAAACAGCGGGTTGTCAATGAGATTCAATTGAGTTTAGATAACGCTTTAGAAGAATATTTTGCTGGATTGGCTAAAGCAGATTTTCTTACTATAATAGATACTGATATTTCAACTATTGATTCTTCATTTTATCAAAAAAACAATGGGAATTTTAACCGTAAAATTATAAGTTTAAATGCTAAAGGCTTTCAAAAGATTGATACCACTTTTAAGAATATAGATATAGAATCAATAGATGCTAAAAAAATTAAATTTCCATCTCATATTAACAACATGCGAGTAGTTAAGAGATTTAATAACGCTGATAGCACACGGCTTATAAAGAGCTTAAAAACTCTTTTCGTATCTATAAGTGACAGTCCTGTTGAGTATCAAAAATTAGATTCGCTTTTAAAAAAGCAATTCAAAAATAAAAACTTAAATATCGATTACAGCTTAAATCATGTAAAAGGAGATTCTTTATTTTTTAAATCAAATCACAATAATGTTACTTTTAAATTTAATGATAGAAAAAAAAATAGAAAAGGAGATTCAGTCATTTTTAAAACTAAGTACAATAATGTGCAGTTTAACTGGAATAATGTAAGTTCAAAATCAACGTACTTAAAAAACAACGAGCAATTTAATGTGCTATTTAAAGACTCTTCTTTTGAAGCATTAAAAAGAAGCTCAACAGGAATTTTATTGTCTTTTTTACTATCATTAGCTATTATTTCTTGTCTATTTTACTTGCTAAAAATCATTAATAAACAAAAAGAGTTAGCAGAAATCAAAAACGATTTGATAAGCAATATCACCCATGAATTTAAAACCCCAATCGCTACAGTTTCTACAGCTATTGAAGCAATCCAAGCTTTTAATGCGATTGACGACAAAGAGAAAACTAAAAAATACTTATCCATTTCAAGTCAACAATTAAAAAAATTGCATCATATGGTTGAAAAACTGTTGGAAACGGCCACATTAGATAGCGAGAAATTATTATTACAAAAAGAGGAAGTTGATATTGTTCAATTGGTGAAAAACAGTTCTTTAAAAGATGAGTTTTTAACTACTCAAAAGGAAATTAAATTTAATTCTTCTAAAAATAAATTTCTAATTAAAATTGATCCTTTCCATTTTGAAAATGCCATTTCTAATCTTATAGACAATGCTATTAAATATGGGGGAAAAACGATTGAAGTTCATGTAAATATTGTCTTAAATAATTTAGAAGTTACAGTTGCTGACAATGGGAATTCAATAGAGAAAAACCAGCGTGATAAGATTTTTGATCAGTTTTATAGAATTCCAAAAGGAAATACACACAATGTAAAAGGCTTTGGTATTGGATTATATTACACCAAAAAAATCATTGAAAAACATGGAGGAGAAGTTCATTTAATTCCAAGCTCTACCAATACTATTTTTAAAATTACATTGCCAATATGAGTACAAAAATTAAAATAGTTTTAGCAGAAGACGAGCCCAATTTGGCTCAAATTGTTAAAGAAAGTTTAGAAACCAGAAATTTTGAGGTCTTTTTAGCAAGTAATGGAGAAGAAGCATATAAACTCTATAAGAATTCAAATCCAGAAATATTAGTATTGGATGTAATGATGCCAAAAAAAGATGGATTTACGCTAGCTAAGGAGATACGTGAAGAAAATAAGCAAATTCCAATTATTTTTTTAACTGCAAAATCACAAACAAAAGATGTTCTAGAAGGTTTTGAACATGGAGGAAATGACTATCTAAAGAAACCTTTTTCTATAGAAGAATTGATTGTTCGAATTCAATCTTTACTAAATCGAAACTCATTAAAAATTGATGTAAACAATATTAAAATTGGTAACTATCTTTTTAATTACACCAAACAAACCTTACAATTAAAAGAAGAAACAGCAACACTAACGCATCGAGAGTCTGAATTATTATATACGCTCTATCAAAATAAAAATGAAATTTCTGATCGTTCTTTTATTCTAAAAAAGATTTGGGGAGATGATGATTTTTTCAATGCAAGAAGCATGGATGTCTTTATTACCAAACTTCGTAAAAAATTAAAACTAGACGAAAACATTCAAATAGTGAACGTTAGAGGTTATGGTTATAAATTGATTTGCTAAACGCATTGTCAATTCTAAAATTTGATTAACTTTATCAGCCCTTTTTAAATTTTATAGAAAAAAAATAAATTATGCATGTAGCTATTGCAGGTAATATTGGCGCTGGTAAAACAACCTTAACAAAATTACTAGCCAAACATTATAATTGGAAACCTCATTTTGAATCTGTTGAAGAAAATCCTTATTTGGATGATTTTTATTCAGAAATGGAGCGTTGGTCCTTTAACCTTCAAGTCTTTTTCCTAAACAGTCGATTTAGACAGATATTAGAATTAAGAGAAACTGGTAAAAAAATAATTCAGGATAGAACCATTTATGAAGATGCGCATATTTTTGCACCAAATCTTCATGCAATGGGCTTAATGACAAATAGAGATTATCAAAATTACAGTTCTTTATTTGAGTTGATGGAAAAATTAGTGACTCCTCCAGACTTAATGATTTATTTACGTTCTAGTATTCCTAATCTAGTTGGACAAATTCATAAAAGAGGAAGAGAATATGAAAATTCTATCAGTATTGATTATCTAAGTAGATTAAATGAAAGATACGAAGCTTGGATTTCTACCTACACAAAAGGAAAATTATTAATTATTGATGTAGACAACTTAAATTTTGTTGATAAACCTGAAGATTTAGGGTACATTATTGACAGAATAGATGCTCAAATAAATGGGTTATTCTAATCTAAAACTCTTTATAAAAAATAAAAGGTTGTTTGCAATTGCAAACAACCTTTTGTTTTTTTGATAGAAATCCCCCAATACCTATCATATGCAAGTTACAAAAAAATATTAAATAATTTAACATTTTTTTTACAGCAAAAAAACATCACTTTTAACAAGCCCAAAATAGAATATTACTCAAGCAATAATTTATTTTTTATCACATTTTGTAACATTTACTATTAAGTTAACGTATAAGTAAGTGTAGAGTATTATTAATCGTTTAAAAAAGAACTTTAATTTAGATGAGACAACTTAAAATTACCAAGCAGGTTACCAATAGAGAAACTGCATCGTTAGATAAATATTTACAAGAAATTGGAAAGGTAGACTTAATTACTGCCGATGAAGAAGTAGAATTAGCTCAGCGAATAAAAGCAGGAGATCAAATAGCTTTAGAGAAATTAACTAAAGCGAATTTACGTTTTGTTGTTTCTGTAGCAAAACAATATCAAAACCAAGGATTAACATTACCAGATTTAATTAATGAAGGTAATTTAGGTTTGATTAAAGCTGCAAAGCGTTTTGATGAAACTCGTGGATTTAAATTTATCTCATATGCTGTTTGGTGGATTCGTCAATCAATATTACAAGCATTAGCAGAGCAATCTCGTATTGTACGTTTACCATTAAACAAGATTGGATCTATTAATAAGATTAATAAAATGTACGCGTTCTTAGAACAAGAAAACGAGCGTCCTCCAAGTCCAGAAGAGATTGCTAAGAAATTAGACATGACCGTGAATGACGTAAAAGAATCTATGAAGAATTCTGGTCGTCACGTATCTATGGATGCACCTTTAATTGAAGGAGAAGACTCTAACTTATACGATGTATTAAATTCAGGAGAGTCTCCAAACCCAGATAGAGCATTATTACATGAATCGTTGCGTACAGAAATTAGCAGAGCTTTAGAAACGTTAACTCCAAGAGAAGCAGATGTAGTAAAATTATACTTTGGCTTAGGAGAACATCAACCAATGACATTAGAAGAAATTGGTGAAACCTTCGATTTAACTCGTGAGCGTGTTCGTCAAATTAAAGAAAAAGCAATTAGAAGATTAAAGCATACTTCTAGAAGTAAAATCTTAATGACCTACTTAGGATAACCCTCACAGAGGGTTTTAGTCACCTCTTTTTACGTGGAAAAATATTGATAAAAAGCGCTCCAATTAATTGGAGCGCTTTCTTTTTTATATTGTATTTTTGCAGCTAACAACACAACAAAAAATTATGACTAAATTAATTGCTCCTTCAATTTTAGCAGCTGACTTTGCCAATCTGCAACGCGATATAGAAATGGTAAACAATAGTGAAGCTGATTGGTTTCACATTGACATTATGGACGGTGTATTTGTTCCAAATATTTCTTTTGGAATGCCTGTTTTAAAAGCGATTTCTAAACATGCAACAAAGACGATCGATGTACATTTAATGATTGTAAATCCAGATCAGTATATTCAAACTTTTGCAGATTTAGGAGCAAACGTTTTGACGGTACATTATGAAGCTTGTACGCATTTGCACAGAACTATCCAGGCGATAAAAGCTGCAGGAATGAAAGCTGGAGTTGCGTTGAATCCTCATACACCAATTTCTGTTTTAGAGGATGTAATTGCAGATTTAGATTTGGTATGTATTATGAGTGTAAATCCAGGTTTTGGCGGACAATCATTTATAGAAAACACCTATAAAAAAGTAAGCCAATTAAAGCATTTAATTGAATTTTCAGAATCTAAATGTCAAATTGAAATTGACGGAGGTGTAACAGATCAAAACGCAAATGCTTTAGTAGAAGCAGGGGCTGATGTATTAGTTGCTGGTAGTTTTGTTTTTAAAAGCGAAGACCCAACTGCAACTATTGCAGATCTGAAAAAGATTTGTAATTAATCATTTTTACAATTTTAAGATATAACTCAGGAAAACGCTGAGAAAATTCAATTGGTGATTCAAAAAAATGTTCCATCATTACAGCTATAAATTCTACGCTATTAGTGTATGCATATTTTCTAAAGTAATTACTAGATTTAATTTTCTCAGCGTTTTCTGAAGTTTTCACATATCTCAATATTTCTCTGTGCATTTTATTAAAGGTTTTAGCACTGTAATCTTTAGAGGTTTTACCATGAAAACTTAATGTATGTGTAAACTCATGCACACCTAAATTTAAGTTGTCATTTTCAATAACAATTCCTTCAACAAAATCTTTCCACGAAAAAACAATTGCCTTATAACGAAAATTAAATTCTCCTTTATGATTCCGATTATGAGCTTTCGATCGAAACTGTGAAGGATATATAACTATTTTATCAAAAACTTTGGTAAGGTATTTTCGCATTCCAAAAGTCATCATAATATAAACTGAACCTATTATTATTTTTGTTTCTTCAGTAACAACATAACCACCTCTTCCAATAAATTGATAGGTATTAATAAAATCTGCCAATCGGTGTTCAAAGTAATTTTGATGCTCTTTGTTTAGTTTTTTATAAAACTTTACCTGCTCTCCTAATATTGTCTTCTGCTCAAATGAAAGTGTTTTCTTCTTAATATAGGAGTGGACTAAAATTGGTTTCCCGTAAAAATACACATACATAGAGTCTAAACTCCAAATAATGAAAGATAGAAACCCGATTAAATAGAAACTAAGTCTTAAAAAATGCACATAATATGTATTAGTTCTATAAAAATAGAAAAAGCGAAGTAATTACTTCGCTTTTTATTCATATTTAAAAATAAACTTTAATACTGCTCTAATAAATAGTTCAATAAATCTGTAGTGGTAACTATGCCAATTAGTTTTCCATCATCTACAACTGGTAATGCATGAAACTCATTCTTTGCTAAAATCTCGGCTACTTCTTTAATGGTTTGCGTAGAAGAAACAGAAATCAGTTTTTTGACCATAACCTGCTCAATACTTAACATATTATATACAGATGTATCTACATCGCTTTCATCAGATCCA
The DNA here is from genome assembly GCA_913062575.1 of uncultured Flavobacteriaceae bacterium. GTDB lineage: Bacteria > Bacteroidota > Bacteroidia > Flavobacteriales > Flavobacteriaceae > Polaribacter. The sequence continues at coordinate 14,177 of CAJXVT010000047.1, forward strand.
TAAGCATCAACAAAACTTACACGTAATAAATCTGTTAAGCTTAATATTCCAATAATATCATCTCCACTTACAACTGGAATATGGCGAATACTATTTTCATTAAACAACTTCTCTGCCTCTACTAAATTGTTTGTATGGTTTACAGTAATTAAATTTGTTGACATAATTTTCGAAACTAATTCTCTTCTTTTCATCTTTATTGGTTTTAAATTCTAGTATAAATTTCTGACTAAAAAAGAGTAAAGTCTATGACAAAAGTCAGATTTCAAATAGTATTATTTTCTTAAACTAAATAGTGCTTTTACTGAATTGTGAATTAATTAATATCTTAGTAAAAATTAGTATTCAAATGAAAAAATTTGCTTTATCGCTGATACTTTTATCGATTTGTTTTCAACTAAACGCACAAGAAAGAGATTCAATAATTCATTCTGAAATTATAGCCCACATTTGGAAACCTTTTAAAACATCTTTTGACTCAAAGGATTCAAAAACCTTTAACAGTATTCATACAAAAGATGTTTTAAGAATAAACCGTTGGGGAATTAAGCAAGGTGATGTATATAAAAACAGAATTACCAAAAGCTATAATAGCGCATCTAAAAGAACACGAATCATTAGTTTCTGGATAGAACAAAGTGTGTTTTCTGAAACTTATTCTCATCAAATTGGCTATTATGCTGTTACTTATAAAGAACCTAATAAGAAAGACAAAACTACCTATGCTCAGTTTCAAGTCACTTTGAAAAAAGTAAATGATGTTTGGAAAATTTGGCAAGATTTTGACTCAGAAATTGTTGGAGGTAAAAAAGTGGATTCAACTTTTATAAAACAATTAAAAAAGTTAAAATTATAACCAAATAAAAAGAGAAGCAAAAACTGCTTCTCTTTTAGAGTTCAAAAATTTCTAACACTAGTAATTATGCAGTAACATTAACTTTTGTAGAAATAACAGCTTTCACACCAATTGGTCCTTCTCCAGAGTACGTCATCTCTCCTGAAAAATCATTTCCACCATTAGATGATGAAATTTTTAAACCAACAACATTCTGGTTTACTCGTGCTCCAATAACCAACTGGCCTCCTGGATGCCAAGACGCAGAACTTCCACCCCATTGGTTTTCCGCAGCATAATTGTTGCCAGAAATTTGTGTTGCTCTAAACCCTATTGGCCCTTCGCCTTTGTAGGTCATTGTTCCAGAAAAAGTTCTACCTCCATCACTTGAAGCAATATCAAATTCAACTGGATTTTGATCTTCTCTCGCTCCAAGAACAAAAGTTCCTCCTTCATGCCAAGGAGCTGAAGATCCTCCCCATTGGTTTTCTACACTATAAGAACTTCCTTCTACCAATGTACCATCCATTCCAATTGGACCTTCTCCTTGATATGTCATTGTTCCTTCTAAATTAGCACCATCGGATTTTACATTTAAAGCGACAACATTTTGTCCTTCTCTACCTCCAATAATCCAATTTCCTCCTGGATGCCAAGGCGCAGAACTCCCACCCCATTGATTTTCAATAGAATAATTATTCCCTACTAATTGTGTAGCTTTAAAACCTATAGGACCTTCGCCTATATAAGTCATTGTTCCCGTAAAGGATTTACCTCCATCACCAGAACTAATTTCAATTGCTTCTACATTTTGGTTTTCTCTTGCTCCTAACACAAAAGTCCCACCTGCATGCCAAGGAGCAGCTGAACCACCCCATTGATTTTTTACTTGATAAATTGCCATGTTCTTTAAATTTTTAAATTAGACATTTCAAATTTATAAAAGATCAAGCTAATATTTTAACGCGGAAGTACGCGTGCTGATAATCAGGTACTTATACTCAGGCATATATACAACTAAAGATTATTATCGTTTTTAAATTAAGAGAAATATTTAAAAATGAAAAACCAGACGTCAAATCAAGCTTACTTGATTTGACGTCTGGTTTTTCATTTTATTTGTGACCGCGAAGGGATTCGAACCCCCAACCCTCAGAGCCGAAATCTGATATTCTATCCAGTTGAACTACGCAGCCTTTTTATAAACATTAAAAATCATGAGATTTCTCACTTCAATTCGAAATGACAAACTCACTAATTTCTTACATTAAGTTCTTTTTAACTAAAGTCGAGATTGTTTTCCCATCTGCTACTCCTGCTAACTCTTTAGAAACCATTCCCATTACTTTACCCATATCTTTCATTCCTTCTGCTCCCACTTTAGCGATCGTTGCTACAACTACTTTTTCTATTTCTTCTTCAGACAACGCATCTGGCAAAAATTGCTCTATTACTGCAGCTTCTGCTAATTCTGGATCTGCTAAATCTTGTCTTCCTTGTTCTATAAAAATGGCAGCACTATCTTTACGCTGTTTCACTTGCTTCTGCAAAATTTTCATTTCTTGGTCTTCAGTAATATCACTAACTGCTCCATTTTCTGTCTTAGCTAATAAGATTGCCGATTTTACAGACCTTAATGCTTGTAAAGCTAGGGTATCTTTCGATTTCATAGCTGTTTTCATCTGCACCATTACTAATTTTTCTAAACTCATTTTTTCATTTTTGGAACTGTAAATATAAGCATAAAAAAATTCCTGATTTCTCAGGAATTTAAAAAACAAATGCAATTAATTTAGGGAGTAATTGAAGCGTTTTGTTTTAAATATTGTTAGTCTACATTATCATGTAAAAATGAATTATTAGAACGCAATTGAGCATCATCATTTGCATCTGTGCTTAATGTAGTTTTTGATTTACTTAAACCAGAATTGACTTCATCTAAATCTACACCCATTCTTTTATAAGCTGGTTGTTTCTCTATTTCGTCAATGTTTTTATTTACTTGATCTGTAAATTTATAATTGAACCCTTTCATCTTTTGACGGCGTAATTCTGCCGTTTTTTCTAATTGAGAAATTGTTAAACTTAACGGAGATACTTCTTCTGAAATTGTTTCAATTTCTTCTACTTTTTGAGTTTTATCTCTTAACGTAAAAGTCATCTCTTCTTCCTCAACTACTTCTGATTTTTTTTGAGTTATAATAGAACTTTTTCCAATCGTTGGCTCAACATCAAAATCTTCTAATACATATCTCTTTTCAACAACTTCATTTTCTTCTACAACTATTTCTACAGCATCATTAACTACAATCTCATTTACATCTTCTAAAGATAAATCCAATCTAACTTCGTTTGATTCGCCTTTAATTTCCTCATAACTATTTAGAGGTAAATCAAATAATAAATCTGCTTGTAATTGAATTGGTTTTTCTTCTATTACCTCTTCAACTTCTGGAGTTACATTGGTAATAATAAAATCGTCTTCAGAGATTGTTTCTACCTCAATCTCATCATAAACAACATTAATATTATTGATGAATTCTGTTGTCGGAATTAAAGAGATTGGCTCTTCTTTTACCTCTTCCTCCAACACATGTACAATTTTCTCTTCTGGTCTGCTTTTAATTGGCGCATCCAATACACTTGATTTTGTTACTGTTTTTTCAGAAAAATCATATGTTGCTTTTTGTTCATCTTCTAACGTATGAATAACTTTTTTAGCTTCGGTATTTGTAATGGTACTCTGTTGATCTGAAGCAAAACCTGTTGCAACTATTGTCACAGCAATAGCATCACCTAAAGATTCATCTTCTCCAATTCCCATAATAATATTAGCGTCATAACCTGCTTCAATTTGGATATAGTCATTTATTTCCCCTATTTCATCAATAGTTACTTCATCAACTCCAGAAACAATTAATAGCAGAACATTTTTAGCGCCAGTAATTTTATTATCATTTAACAATGGAGAATCTAGTGCTTTTACAATAGCGTTCTTTCCTCTATTTACACCTGATTCTTTCGCAGAACCCATAATTGCTGTTCCACTATTAGACAATACTGTTTTAGCATCATGTAAATCAATATTCTGTTTATAATGATGTGTAATAACTTCTGCAATTCCACGAGCAGCCGTTGATAAAACTTCATCCGCTTTAGAGAAACCTGCTTTAAACCCTAAGTTTCCGTAAACTTCTCTTAATTTATTGTTATTGATTACAATTAACGAATCCACGTTTTCCCTCAAGGTATCTATACCAACTTGAGCTTGTTTAGAACGCATTCTTCCTTCAAACTGAAAAGGCATAGTAACAATTCCTACAGTTAAAATACCCAAATCTTTGGCTATTTTAGAAATTATTGGAGCTGCACCAGTTCCAGTTCCACCTCCCATTCCAGCTGTAATAAATACCATTTTGGTCTGAGTACTTAGCATTTGCTGAATCTCTTCCAAGCTTTCTCTTGCTGCTTTTTCTCCAACTTCTGGATTTGCTCCAGCTCCTAAACCAGATGTTAAATCTGCTCCAAGTTGAATTTTATTTGGAACAGTACTGCTTTCTAATGCTTGTGCATCTGTGTTACAAATAACAAAGTCTACTCCTTTAATATCTTGCTGAAACATGTGACTTACAGCATTGCTTCCACCACCACCAACACCAATTACTTTAATAGTGTTTGATTGTGATTTAGGCATGTCAAATAAAATGTTATCGAATTCTCCGCTCATAATAACTTTTCTATCGTTTAGGGTTATATATTTTTATTTTTTATTCTGCGTTGTCTAAAAATTCTTTGAATCGTTCAGTAAACTTTTCAAAAAATGATTTTCTTTTTTTGGTTGGTTTTACTTCAACCTCATTTTCGTCCACAGTATCCTCATCAGAAGCAACTATTTCTTCTTCTGTAACACTTTCTTCTAGAGCTGTATCTTCTCTATCTAATCCTTCCATAAGCAAACCTACTGCTGTTGCATATGATGGACTCGACAAAGCCTCGTCAGAATCACCAGCTAAATGCTCGTTGGGATATCCAATTCTTGCATCCATTCCAGTAATATATTCTACCAACTGCCGTAAATGTTTTAATTGAGATCCACCTCCTGTCAACACAATACCTGCAATTAATTTTCCTTTGGCAGTTTCGTGTCCGTAATTTTTTATTTCTAAATACACATGTTCTACAATTTCTTGAACTCTAGCGTGTATAATTTTAGATAAATTCTTTAATGTTATTTCTTTTGGCTCTCTACCTCTTAAACCTGGGATAGAAACAATTTCTGTTTCTTTATTTTCTCCTGGCCATGCAGATCCAAATTTTATTTTTAATAATTCAGCTTGTTTTTCAATAATTGAACATCCTTCTTTGATGTCTTCTGTAATTACATTACCTCCAAATGGGATTACTGCTGTGTGACGAATTATTCCATCTTTAAAAATAGCTAAATCAGTGGTTCCTCCACCAATGTCAATCAAAGCAACTCCGGCTTCTTTTTCTTCTTGACTTAAAACTGCTGATGCTGATGCAAGTGGTTCTAAAGTGATGTCAGATAAATCTAATCCTGCACTTTTTACACATCTTCCTATATTTCTTATGGATGAAACCTGACCAACTACCACATGAAAATTAGCTTCCAATCTGCCGCCATACATTCCTTTTGGCTCTTTAATTTCTCCTTGGCTATCAACTTTAAAATCTTGAGGTAACACATGGATAATTTCCTCTCCAGGCAACATTACTAACTTATGAACTTGATTTACTAAATTGTCTATATCATTTTCATCAATTACTTCATCAGGATTATTTCTTGTGATATAATCGCTATGGTGCAAACTTCTAATATGCTGCCCTGCAATACCAACAACAACATCGTCAATTTTCTGACCAGAAACACTTTCTGCTTCATCTACTGCTTGCTGAATTGACTGTATGGTCTGCGTTATATTACTAACAACCCCTCTTTTTACACCTAAACTTTTAGCTTTACCAATACCTAAAATTTCTAGTTTGTCGTATTCGTTCTTTTTACCAATCATGGCAACAATTTTGGTTGTCCCAATATCTAGACCTACAGCTATTTTATTGTTTTCCATCTTGTTTTATT
>CAJXVT010000048.1 GCA_913062575.1 uncultured Flavobacteriaceae bacterium
GCCGCTTTTACCATGGCATATTCTCCACTTACATTGTAACATGCAATTGGTCGGTCAAAATTATTTTTTAAATCTCTGATGATATCTAAATAAGACAAGGCAGGTTTTACCATTAATATATCTGCGCCTTCTTGATCGTCAAAAGTTGCTTTGCGCATTCCTTCGTCTCTATTTGCAGGATCCATTTGATAAGTTCTTCTATCTCCAAAAGTGGGTGCAGAATCTGCAGCATCTCTAAAGGGCCCATAAAAAGCAGATGAATATTTTACTGAATAAGCCATAATTGGTAAATCCACAAATCCGGTGTTATCCAAAGATTCACGAACCATAGCAATCGTTCCATCCATCATTCCAGATGGCGCCACCATATCTACTCCGGCTTTTGCATGAGAAATTACTTGTTTTGCCAAGTTGACTAATGTTGCATCGTTATCTACATCATTGTCATGAATTATTCCGCAATGTCCATGAGAAGTATATTCACAAAAACATACATCTGTAATTACATATAAACTAGGGTAGTGCTTTTTGATAAAACGAATTGCTTGTTGCATAATTCCGTTATCATTCCAAGTTTCTGTTCCTTCTTCATCTTTTTTAGACGGAATTCCAAACAACAAAACTGCAGGAATATTTAGTTCAACAACCTCATCTAACTCTTTAGAAATACGATCTAACGAAAAACGTTTGATTCCTGGCATTGAAACAATTTCTGTTTCTATGTTTTTTCCTTCTTCAATAAACAATGGATAGATAAAATCATCTACAGATAATTTTGTTTCTCTCACTAATCTGCGGATTCCCTCTGTTTTTCTAAGTCTTCTTGTTCTGAACATGTTTATTATTTTACGTAATGTAAATTCACCATTTCAATCACACTCTCTACAGTTGGCAACTTTGCTACCTCTACATTTTTAAAATGCTTCCTAGCTTCTTTAGCTGTACTTTCTCCAATACAAAAAGCAATTTTATCAGTATCGTTATCTTCTAAATAACTCTCTACTGTTGATGGACTATAGAATAAAACTCCAGAAAACTGTTCTCTAACATTTACTGGGCTAAACATTGTTTTGTAAGCTTCAATCTCGTTTACAATAACACCGTTTTCTTTCAATACACTTGGTAATATATCTAAACGTAAATCACTACAGAAATAAGCTACTTCTTGTCCTTTTATGTTTTCTGATAAATAAGCAGCTAACTTCTCAGCATTCTTTTCAGAATGTGCTACAGCTCCTATTTTTTGTTCGATTAATTTTTTGGTTCTTCTACCAACACAGTAAATATTTGTAAAGTTTAGTTCTTGCTTAATAAAACTATTTAGTAACGACTCAACACCATTTTTACTGGTAATAATTACATTCTCAATTTCATTTTTAACTACTTTCCTCGCAATTCTATTGAAACGAATTTTCACAAAGTCGCTATCTTCTATACCTACAGTTTCGTCAAGTAACCTCTTTTGAATTTCTGACAATTTTTTAGTTGAAAAAACTGAAAACTCTTTTTTATCTTCACCTTTTAAACTAGCCATAATTTCTTTTCCGCCTCTGTTCAAGACAAAATCTGCACATTCTTTAGCTATGTAATTATGTCTTCCTACTTTTTCTTTAGAGGTAACATCTATTCTTTTTGTTCCATCAACATTTAAAAGCACACCTTTAAAATGAACCTCTTCTTCTTTTACATAAGCCAACGCTCCAATAGGAGCAGTACAACCACCTTCTAATAAGTTTAAAAAATCACGTTCTACCTTAGCCAACATTTCTGTTTCCTCGTGATTCAATTCTTTAAGAATAGTCAACAACTCTTCATCTTCTGTTAAAGCAGCAATAGAAACTACTCCTTGGGCTGGAGCAGGAATCATCCAATCTAAACTAAATGCACTATCAGGCTTAATTTTTAATCGCTCTAAACCTGCGCCTGCAAATATTGCTGCGTTCCAGTCATCACTTTTTTCTACTTTTTCTAACCGTGTAATTACATTTCCACGAATATCAACAATAGTATGTGTAGGGAAACGATGTAACCATTGTGCTTTTCTTCTTAAAGACCCTGTAGCTACAATCGCATCTTTTTGCGACATAAACTCTTCATTGTCTTTTAAGACCAACATATCATTAGAGTTTCCTCTTTTTAATACAGCAGCTTGCACAATACCAATGGGCAAAATAGTTGGCACATCTTTTAATGAGTGCACAGCAATATCAATTTCGCCATTTAACAAAGCAATGTCTAAGTTTTTAGTAAAGATCCCGGTGATACCCATTTCGTATAAAGGGGTATCTAACACAATATCTCCTGTAGCTTTCACAGTGACAATCTCTGTTTTATGTCCTAAATACTCTAATTGTTGTTGAACAGTTTCTGCTTGCCAAAGGGCTAGTTTACTCTCTCTTGTTCCTATTCTAATAATCTTCTGCATCTGGTTGGTTATATATCTGTTCCAAACATTTTACGAACGACTTCAATACTTTCTGGAATTGAAGTTTCTTCGTCTTTTAAATGTTTTACAAACTGAGTTGTTATTTTCTGAATAAATCTTGATGTGATTGCTTCTGCTTGGTCTTCATCAAACCCCTTTAATTTCTTTTTATGGAAAGCGATTTCATCTTTCTGAATTGTTTCTAATGATTTTTTCAATGCATAAACAGCTGGTGTAAACCTTCTATGATTCAACCACTCGTTAAATTCTACTTTATGAGTATCTATGATGGCTTCTGCAGCCGGAACTTCTTGTAGTCTAATTGCCAATGTTTCGTCTGTTACTTTAGACAATTCATCTACGTTTACTAAGGTAACGTTTTTTAATTCTTTTACTTCTGCTGCAACATTTGCAGGCATTGATAAATCTAAAATTAAAATATCTTTATCAGTAGGAATTTGATCAGCAGTTATTGTTGGTCTGTCTGCTCCAGTAGAAACGATTAATACATCACTATTTTGAATTTCTTTATTTAAGTTTTGAATCGTTGCTTTTCTAATAGAAGGATGTTCTTTTACAAACTCTGTTGCTTTTTCTTCTGTTCTGTTGATTAGACTTACTGCCTTATTCTGCGTATACTCAGCTAAGTTTTTACATGTATGCTTCCCCATTTTACCCAAACCAAAAACCAACATGTTTTTCGTATTATACTCAGATAAATTACGGATGATGTATTGTACTGCTGCATAAGAAACAGAAGTTGTTCCTGAGCTCAAACGAGTTTCGTTTTTCACTCGCTTACTTGCTTGCATTACATGATTTAACAATCTCTCAAAATAGGCATTGGTAGTTTTATGCTCTTTGGCTAATTTAAATGCTTGTCTTAATTGACCTACAATTTCATAGTCACCTAAAATCTGACTGTCCAAACCTGTACCCATTCTAAACAAATGCGTAATGGCTTCTTGATTTTTATAAACGTTAGAAACTTGTGCAAATTCTTCTACGGTCCCCTTAGAATATTTACACAACAATTTTATTAATTGAAAAGGATGCTCTGCAAAACCTGTAATTTCTGTTCTATTACAGGTAGACAACACAAAAATACCGTCTACTCCATTCTCCTTGGCTTCCTTTAATAATGTTATTTGAGCTTCTTTAGTCAAAGAAAATTTACCCCTTATTAATGCTTCTGCTTTTTTGTAGCTAACACTTATGTTGTATAAATTTGCTTGATGTATATTATTATTCATGTACTATTCTTCAATCGTGGGTCAAAAATAGAAACTTCAATTAAATAAAAGTATCGCTAAAAGAACTATTAATGTCGCTCGCTGCTTTTTAAGCGATAAAACTTCTTTAAAGTTGTAAAATTGTGTATTTTCGCAGCAAAATAAGGTGGTTCAACAAACACTATATAGAATCATTCTAAATAAAAAAGGATTCAATTAAAATTTGATCTATGTCAAAAAGTATCGCAGAAAGTTCTTTTAATGAATTTAATATAGAAAATCAATTTCACCTACTTCATTTCCAAAATGAAAGCAGTGATCTTCAACGATTTGAAAGAGATATTGATAGCACATTTATTCAACTGCATTTTTGCTTGCGAGGAAATTCTAAATTTCTATTCAATGATGGAAGTTATACTTTTGATGTAAAAGATCAGCATTCTATTTTACTATACAATCCTCAGCAAAAATTACCAATTAATTTAGAAATCACTCCAAAAACCACCTTAATTTCTTTGTTGATTTCTATAGAAAAATTTCACTCTTTATTCTCTAGAGAAGCAAATCACATTCACTTTTTAAGCGAAGAAAACATCAACAGAAAATACTATAATGATGACGAGATAAAACCTTCAGTTTTGATGGTACTACAGCAAATCATTAATTCTAGTGCTAGAAGCTCAGTAAAAGAGCTATATATCAAAGGAAAAATTTACGAGTTATTGAGTTTGCATTTTCAGAATGATGAAGCCTCAAATATTGAGTTTTGTCCATTTTTAGTAGACGAACAAAATGTATTGAAGATCAGAAAAGCGAAAGACATCATCATTTCTAGAATGACAGAACCACCAAGCTTACAAGAACTGGCAAATGAAATTGGTTTGACATTAAAAAAATTAAAAGAAGGTTTTAAACAGATTTATGGCGACACAGTTTACAGTTTTCTTTTTGACTACAAAATGGAACATGCTAGAAAACTACTAGAAAGCAATCAGCATAATGTAAACGAAGTTGGCTTAAAAATTGGCTACAGCACCTCAAGTCATTTTATTGCTGCATTTAAAAAGAAGTTTGGGACTACTCCAAAAAAATACTTAACCAGCTTACAAGAAAATCAATAATTATGGATAAAAAAATTGAATTTCCTAAGCAAAGCGAATATCCATCCTATGCAAACATGTATATGAATTACACGGTAAAAGATGGCTCGCTTATCAAGCAACTAAAGCAAAGTGTTAAAACCACATTAGAACTTATAAAACCACTATCAGAAAAAGAATTAAATTTCAGATACCAAAAAGACAAATGGTCTATAAAAGACATTTTAGTTCACATAATAGATGATGAGCGCATTTATTGCTACAGAGCGTTAGCTTTTGCCAGAAATGACAAAACAAACTTCCCTGGTTTTGAACAAGACGATTATGCTAATTTTGCTGACACAGACAACAGGAGTATTGAAAATATACTAGCAGAATATGAAGCTATAAGAACCGCTACAACAACTCTTTTTGAAGGTTTTTCTGAAACCGCTTTAAAACGCATTGGAACAGCAAATGGAAACAACACAAGCGTTAGAGCTTTAGGATATCATATTCTTGGACATGAATTACATCACATAGAAGTCATTAAAAAACACTACTTAAACGTATAATTTTTGAAACAGTTACAGCACACAGAAATAGAAAACAGTCAACAACAATTTCCAATTACAATTGTTTGTGACGCTATAAGAACTCCAGAAAATATTGGAATGTGTTTCCGAATTGCTGAGAGCTTTGGCGTTGCTAAAATCTACTTACATGAAACTTCTCCTACCATAGAAAATCGAATTGTAAAAAAGACTGCTAGAAATACACTAACGCAAATAACACACGAAACCTATACTGACTTCACACAAATCATCAACCAATTAAAAACTGAAGGAAATACAATTATCGGAATTGAAATTACAGATCAAAGCATCAATATTCAAGAATTCGACTTTAAAGTACATGAAAAAATTGTCTTGCTATTAGGAAGTGAACGAAACGGAATAGAAAACATCAATTTAGTAGACAAAACAGTTGCCATACCAATGTATGGGAGAAATTCTTCTATGAATGTGATTCATAGTTTATCTATCGCATTGTATGAAGTAACCAATCAAATAAAAAAGCCCATAAAAAGCATTTAACAACAAATAAAATTATTCAACAACATTATTGCAATTTTATAAATAGATGAAAGGAGTTTTATTAATCAATTTAGGATCACCAGAAAGCACTGAAACGAAAGATGTACGTGACTATTTGGACGAATTTTTAATGGACGAGCGTGTTATTGATATTCCCTATTGGAAACGTTTTTTATTAATTAAAGGAATCATTTTAAGAACACGTCCTCAAAAATCTGCAGAAGCGTACAAAAAAATCTGGTGGAAAGAAGGATCTCCTCTAGTTGTGATTTCTGAACGTTTTACTGAGAAAGTAAAAAACAATACCGAGATTCCTGTTGCACTGGCAATGCGCTATGGAAGCATGACCATAAAAAAAGGTTTTCAAGAATTGGCAGACAAAGGTGTTGACGATGTGTTAATTGTACCTTTGTATCCACATTTTGCCATGTCTTCAACAGAAACGGTATTAGTAAAAGCAGAAGAAATTAAAAAGCAATTCTTTTCAAACATCAAAACAACTGAGATTCCGCATTTTTACAACGAACCTCTTTATATCAAAGCGATGGCTGATAATATAAAAAGCAATTTAGAGGGCTTTGACTATGATCATATTTTGTTTTCGTATCACGGAATTCCAGAGCGACATATCTTAAAATCGGACCCTACAAAAAGTCATTGTAAAATTGATGGCTCTTGTTGTGAAAAAGCATCAATTGCACATGATACTTGTTACCGTCATCAGTGCTTTGAAACCACCAAAGAGATTGTAAAAGAATTAGGATTAAAAGAAGGAAGCTACAGCAACTCATTTCAATCTAGGATGTTAAAAAATCCATGGCTACAACCTTTCACTGATTTCGAATTTGATAGAATCCCTAAAGAAGAAGGCAAACGAAAAATGGCAGTGATTACACCTGCGTTTGTAGCAGACTGTCTAGAAACACTAGAGGAAATTGCCATGGAAGGAAAAGAGCAGTTCTTCGAAGGTGGCGGAACAGATTACAAACACATTCCGTGTATGAATGACAATGACGATTGGGTTGCTGTTATGAATACTTGGATTGATGAATGGGCTACTAACAATGAATAATAATCAATTAAACTAAAAAGCTATGAATATCTTATACGTAAAAGCATTACACATTATTTTTGTGGTTACTTGGTTTGCTGGTTTATTTTACATCATTAGATTATTCATTTACCATGTAGAAGCTGAAGACAAAGAAGAGCCAGCAAAAGAAATTTTGCAAACGCAATACAAACTCATGGCAAAAAGATTGTGGTATATTATTACATGGCCCTCTGCCGTATTGGCCAGTGTTTTTGCACTTTGGATGCTCATTGACAATCCGTATTACTTACAGCAACCTTGGATGTTGGTAAAACTATCTTTTGTGTTGGCTTTGTACTTTTACCATGCTTCTTGTCAGAAAATTTTCAACGAATTACAAAACGACATCATTAAGTATACTTCTTTTAAACTGCGCATTTGGAATGAAGTAGCAACCATTATCTTATTTGCAATTGTGTTTTTAGTAACTCTAAAAAGTGCTATTAACTGGGTTTGGGGTGTTGCAGGAATTATCTTGTTTGGTGTTTTAATGATGCTAGGAATTAAACTCTACAAAAAAGTACGAGCTAAAAAAGATTGGGATGCTTCTATTGATAAAGATTTAACTGAAGAAACAGAAAAAATCGAAGAGCAATAAGATTAACTCTTTATACTTTGTTCAAAAGGAATTCTATTTACAATAGATCTACCTAAGGTAATTTCATCAGCATATTCCAATTCATCACCAACAGAAATTCCACGTGCAATAGTACTTGTAGTAATCTCGTATTTTTCTATTTGTTTAAAGATATAGAAATTGGTTGTATCTCCTTCCATAGTAGAACTCAAGGCAAAAATTAATTCTTTAATCTCGCCATTTGATACTTTATTCACCAGTGATTCTATCTGTAAATTATGAGGACCAATGCCTTCAATCGGAGAAATTTTCCCACCCAGCACATGGTACAAACCCCTATATTGTGCTGTGCTCTCAATAGCCATTACATCTCTAATATCCTCAACAACACAGACAATTTCTGGATTTCGATTGAGGTTGTTACAGATTTCACACAAGGCCGTATCAGAAATATTATGGCATTTTCTACATGATTTTACATCGTTTCGTAAATGCAACAACGCTTCTGCCAAATAACCTGTGTGTTCTGTAGGCTGTTTTAGCAAATGCAATACCAAACGCAAAGCCGTACGCTTACCAATTCCTGGCAACCGAGACACTTCGTTAACTGCGTTTTCCAATAGTTTTGATGAAAATTCCATGACGACAAATCTACAACTTCAAAAGAAAAAAGAGTAGAGAAAATAGAAAAAAGACTTTTCGGTATATCTATTATATTTTCTCTCTTATCTATCCTCTAAAAAAGGTATATTCGTAATTCATAACTGATAATTCGCAATTCTTAATTCCATATGCAACCACTTCATATCATTCTATTAATCGTAGCTTATTTTAGTGTACTTATACTTATTTCTTACATTACCGGAAAATCTGCCAACAACGAAACGTTCTTTAAAGCCAATAACTCATCGCCTTGGTATTTAGTAGCTTTTGGTATGATTGGCGCCTCGCTTTCTGGAGTGACATTTATCTCCGTACCTGGTTGGGTAGAAGAACAAAACATGAGCTACATGCAAATGGTGCTCGGTTATGTAGTAGGTTACGCTGTAATTGGTCTGGTATTATTACCCTTGTATTATAGATTAAACTTAACCTCTATTTACAGCTATTTAGAAGATAGATTCGGGCGCTACTCGTATAAAACAGGAGCCAGTTTCTTTTTACTTTCTAGAACTGTTGGCGCTGCATTTCGATTGTTTTTAGTGGCCAATGTACTGCAATTATTATTGTTTGATGCCTACGGAATTCCGTTTTGGGTAACCGTTTCAATAACTATTTTATTGATTTGGCTGTATACATTTAAAGGCGGAATAAAAACCATTGTTTGGACAGATACCTTACAAACCTTATTTATGTTAATTGCTGTTGGAGTATGTATTTATACCATTTCTGATGAAATGGACATCTCAAATATTTTCACTTACGTTGCCGATAGTGAACTGTCTAAAACATTCTTTTTTGATGATGTAAATGCAGGGAATTATTTCTGGAAACAGTTTTTAGCAGGTGCATTTATTGCAGTAGTGATGACTGGTTTGGATCAAGATATGATGCAGAAAAACTTAACCTGTAGAAACCTAAAAGACGCACAGAAAAACATGTTTTGGTTTACCATTGTATTGGTCATCGTAAACTTTTTCTTTTTAGCCTTGGGTGTTTTACTAACAGACTACGCACAGCGCAACGGAATTGATGCACATAAAGATGAATTATTTCCAATAATAGCCACCAAAGGAACCCTAGGTTTAGTAACAGCAATGTTCTTTTTACTAGGATTGATTGCCGCTGCCTATTCTAGTGCAGATTCAGCGCTAACCTCTTTAACCACTTCTTTTAGTATTGACATACTAGAAATAGACAAGAGAAAAGAGAAAAGAGAGCAAGAGAAAATTAGAAAAAAAGTTCATATTCTGTTTTCTTTTGTACTGATCGCAACCATACTCGTCTTTAAATATTTTATTGCTGATGCCAGTGTTATTGCAAAGATATTTACGTTTGCTGGTTATACCTACGGACCTTTATTAGGACTCTATGCTTTTGGTTTGTTTACCAAACTAAATGTAAAAGACAAAGCAGTGCCATTTATCTGTTTGATTGCACCAGTTTTGACGTATGTTATTAGTTTTTACAGCAAAGAGAAACTAGGTTTCGACTTTGGTTTCTTTGTATTGGTCTTAAATGGAGCATTGACGTTTTTAGGGTTGTTGCTAGTTAAGAGGAAATAACAAACAGAAAACATTCCTTAAACATGAAAAAATCAGTTGCTATTATTGGCGGAGGCCCATCAGCATTTTTATTGGCAGCATTTTTAGATGCTTCAAAGTTTGATGTAACCATTTATGAAAAAAACAAAACGACTGGACGTAAGTTTTTAGTTGCTGGTAAAGGTGGTTTTAACTTGACACATTCAGAACCAATAGAACAATTGATTAAACGCTATACTCCTTCTGAATTTTCAGAAGAAGCGTTGTTAAATTTCACCAATACAGACTTTAGAGATTGGCTAGAACAAATTGACATTCCGACTTATATTGGAAGCAGTAAAAGAGTGTATCCAAAAGAAGGCATCAAACCCATTGAAGTGCTGAGTGCAATTCTAAATCATCTGAAAGAAAAAGGAGTTGAAATCAAATATGAACAAACATTTACCAATTGGGATACTAATAACAACCCAATTATTAATAATAAAACCATCAAAGCAGATTACACTGTCTTTGCTTTGGGTGGTGGAAGTTGGAAAATTACAGGCTCTGATGGAAGTTGGCTAGAAACCTTTTCTAAAAAAGGAATTAACACAAAACCGTTTCAAGCTTCTAATTGCGGATATGAAATAGATTGGAAATCGAATTTTATTCAAAAAAACGAAGGAACACCTTTAAAAAACATTGCCATTTCTTGTGGCGATTATACACAAAAAGGAGAAGCTGTTATTACCAAATTTGGATTGGAAGGAAATGCTATTTATGCATTGAGTCCGCAAATTAGAGAACAATTAGATACAAATGCAACGGCAAGTATTTTTATCGATTTTAAACCTTCTTTACCTTTAGAGAATGTACTTTCCAAAATCAAATCATCAAATCAGAAAAATACGACAGCTACTTTAAAGAAAGAATTGAAGTTAAGCTCAGCACAAATCGACATCCTAAAAACATATCTTTCTAAAGAAACCTATTTAAACACAGAAACTCTGGCAAACAACATCAAAAAGTTTCCGTTTGAGATTATAAATACGGCAACTATTGACGAAGCAATTTCTACCGTTGGCGGAATTGATTTAGACGTCCTTTCTAAAAACTTTGAATTAAAAAACTCACCAAATCAATATTGTATTGGAGAGATGATTGACTGGGATGCTCCAACTGGTGGATATTTATTACAGGCTTGTGCAAGTATTGGCGTTTCTCTTGCCAAGCATCTAAATAAAATAAATTAAAAAAACTTTCAAAAAAATGCAATAACTTTAAAATCTAGCGTCTTTATATATGAAGACCTAGAAAAAGGGACTTGAATGGCATCAGAAACTGACAACGACAAACAACTAAAAGCATTCTTTAATTCAGAATACCATAACCTAAAGGCTTATGTACATTCGAAAATTGAAAACGATGCCGACAGAGACGCTGAAGATATCATTCAAGATGTGGCATTAAAAATATTTTCTCGTAAAAGTGTTTTACCCATTAATAACGTAGCAGGTTTTGTCTATTATTCGATAAAAAATAAGATTATCGATATTATGAGAAAAGACAAAAAGACCACTAATATTGATGAGAAGTTAGAAAATCAATTAAGCGGTTTCGCAGAAGGTTTTTACGACAATTCTGAACAAGCATATTCTGACGAGATGAAAGCTGAATTGAAGAACGCCATTTTTAATTTAAAACCACATTATAGAGAAATTATTTTAGCCATAGATATAGAAGGATATAGTTATAAAGAAATCTCAGAAGAAACTGGAATTCCGATTGGAACACTAATGTCTCGTAGACACAGAGCCATTTCAATTCTTTTTCAAAGTTTAGAAAATAAAAAAAATAATAGTTAAAAAAACACCATATGTCAAATTACTGGAAACACAAATTAAGAACAAAAAGCCCACTTGAAATTGCTGGATGGATACTACTAGGAATAATTGCTATTGCTGGAATCGCCATATTATTTGGATACATCATTATGTGGTTATGGAATTGGTTAATGCCAGAAATTTTCGGATTAACAACCATTACGTACTGGCAAGCTGTTGGACTTTTTATATTGGCAAAAATCATCTTCGGTGGCTTTGGAGGCAGTAACGACAGTAGCAGTTGCGACCCAAAACACAAGAAAGATAAAAATTCTAAGAAAGACTTCTCTAAATGGAAACAATATGACACCTATTGGGAAGAAGAAGGAGAATTTGCCTATGAAAAATATATCCAGAAAAAAAATACCACAGAGACTACTGAGTCGTTAACACAAGAAGGGAGCTAAATATGAATTCAAAGAAAAAGAATGCTAGAATTGCAGGAGTTTTATACTTACTTATAGCGATAACTGGTGGGTTTGGAATTATGTATACACAATCAAGTATCATCGTTTCAGGTGATGCAACAGCCAGCGCAAACAACTTAATAAACTCTGAGTTTACTTTTAAATTAAGCATCTTAAGTAACTTAATCAGTCAGGCTTTATCTATCTTTCTAGTACTAACCTTAAGTAGATTATTTAAAGATGTAAATCCGAAGTTAACTAAATACATGGTAACTTTTGTATTGGTTGCAGTACCAATATCTTTCCTTAATGTACTAAATCTTGTTGCTGCTCAAATGTTGGTAGGAGGTGCTGATTTCCTACAAGTTTTTGACACCAATCAACTAAACTCATTCGCTTTAGTGTTCCTTAATTTGTATGAAATTGGAATTTCGATTGTAGGAATTTTCTGGGGGCTTTGGCTGTTTCCTTTTGGGATGCTTATCATCAAATCTAAATTTATTCCAAAAATCATTGGCATCTTCTTAATTGTTGGCTGTTTTGCGTATTTAATTGACAGCTCTATTTCAATTCTTTTACCAGAATATAAAGAATCTGTTACTGCAATTATAATGTTACCATTAGCTATAGGAGAATTTTCAACTATTTTATGGCTTTTGATAAAAGGAGTAAAAGAAAATTAGCTATTTAAAAAATAAAGAACACTATGAAACTAGTAATCCTTAAAACCGATATTAAAACGAAGAAAAAGGTAGAACAAATGAAATCTGTTTTCAACAACCACCCTGTAATTTCTAAATGGTCTATTGACACAGAAGACATTGACAATGTATTACGAATAGAAGCAGAAGACAACTTACTAGAAGACGATGTTAAAAAACTTGTAACT
This sequence comes from uncultured Flavobacteriaceae bacterium, assembly GCA_913062575.1. Lineage (GTDB taxonomy): Bacteria > Bacteroidota > Bacteroidia > Flavobacteriales > Flavobacteriaceae > Polaribacter. The sequence continues at coordinate 12,866 of CAJXVT010000048.1, forward strand.
GAAAATGGTTTTTACTGCGAAGAATTACCTGATTATTTATAATAATTTGTAGCTAAACTTATTTCGAAAACGCTTATTTTTACATCAGTTTTAAACGGATACAATGGCACACGACTTAAGTAATCATCGTAAATCTTACGAAAAACAAGAATTGCTAGAAAGCAATTGCCCAGAAAACCCAATTGAATTATTTCAACAATGGTTTTTAAATGCAGATGCCTCAGAAATGGTTGATGAAGCTAACGCCATGACTGTATCTTCTATTGGATTGGATGGATTTCCTAAAAACAGAGTTGTTTTATTAAAGAAATACACTTGGGAGGGATTCATCTTTTACACCAATTACAATTCAGAAAAAGGAAAAGCAATTGCTGCAAACAACAATGTTTGTTTGTCTCTTTTTTGGGCTGGTTTAGAACAACAAATCATTATTAAAGGTACTGCAGAAAAGCTTGCAGAAAATTTATCTGACGGTTATTTTGATTCAAGGCCAGACGGTAGTAAACTAGGTGCCTGGGCATCAAACCAAAGTGAAGTTGTTGCTTCAAGAGAAGCTTTAGACATCGATTTAAAAAAGTTCGAAACAGCATACGAGCACAAAGAAATTCCGAGACCAGAACATTGGGGTGGATTTTTAATAAAACCTATTTCTATTGAATTTTGGCAAGGAAGACCCAACAGAATGCACGATAGAATTAGATATACTTTACAAAAAGATTTTTCTTGGAAAATAGAACGATTGGCACCATAATTTTTTATATTTACTCTATCAAATTATAGCATGAAAACACTCTATATTGTTAGACACGCAAAATCATCTTGGGAATACGAAGGTATTGCAGATATTGATAGACCTTTAAAAAAAAGAGGGATCAGTGATGCACACTTACTGTCTAAGTATTTAGCTGAAACAATTCAAAAACCTGATGTTTTTGTTACCAGTAGCGCCAACAGAGCACTACATACTTCTAGCATTTTTTGCGAGAATTTTGGCTACCCAATGGCCAACTTAAAAATTAAACGTCAACTGTATAGCTTCAGCGATGGTTATTTAGTAAAAACCATAAAAGCGTTAGATGACAGCTTTGATTCTGCCATTATTTTTAGCCACGATCATGGAATTAACACTTTTGTAAATAAGTTCGGGAACAAGCCCATTGCTCATGTGCCCACGTGTGGAGTAATCGGAATTCAATTTGACAATAAACATTGGAAAAGCATAAAAAAAGGACAAACTATTTTAGTTGAAACTCCAAAAAACCATAAATAAAAAGCTTTGTTAGAGATTAAGAAATATGCAGCTATAGATATCGGCTCAAACGCAATCCGTTTGCTAATTTCTAATATTATTATTGATAAAAATAAAGACCCTCAGTTTAAAAAATCTTCTTTAGTTCGTGTTCCTATTCGTTTAGGAGCGGATGCTTTTGTTAGCGGAATTATTAGTAGAGATAATATTGACAGAATGATTGACGCAATGGAAGCGTTTAAATTGTTAATGAAAGTTCACGATGTTGAGCAGTACAAAGCCTGCGCAACATCTGCAATGAGAGAGGCTGAAAATGGCGCAGAAATTGTAACCGAAATTTTTAATACAACAGGAATTGAAATCGATGTTATTGATGGAAAAAAAGAAGCTGCTATTATCTTTTCTACAGATTTAAGTGAGCTAATTGATAATGATGCCTCTTATTTATATGTTGATGTTGGTGGAGGAAGTACAGAATTTACCATTTTCTCTAAAGGAAGAATTATCAATTCTAAATCCTTTAAAATGGGAACAGTTAGGCTGATAAACAATAAGAAATCTAAGAATAAAGTCATTTTCAAAGAGGTTCAATATTGGGTTGAAGCGAATACAAAAGACCTTAAAAAGATTTCTCTAATTGGTTCTGGAGGAAACATCAACCGCATTTTTAAAATGTCTGGCAGAACTTTCGGAAAACCAATTTCTTACATCTATTTGAATGCACAATATCAGTTTTTAAAACAAATGAGCTATAAAGAGCGAATTTCTGAATTGAGCTTAAATCCAGATAGAGCCGATGTAATTATTCCTGCAACAAAAATTTATTTATCAGCTATGAAATGGTCTGGAGCAAGAAAAATATTTGTTCCTAAAATAGGCTTAGCAGATGGAATTATAAAAAACCTTTTTAACGGAAAACTATAACCCCGATTTCACATAGTTTTTGATGAGTTTATCAAAGTTCTCTTTATCATTTATAAAGCTAGTCTCTATAGAAACATAATACAGATTTTCTATTTTACCTGACAACCGTACAAAGTCTTTTTCTGTAGTTAAAATGATTTTATGCTCTGAATTTAGCATGCCAAATTGCTGCTGCAAACTACCAATCTCTTTTTCTGTAAACTGATGATGATCTGAAAATTTCACATGAGAATAGTTGCATTTCAAATTAATTAAGTGATTTAAAAGTGGTGTTGGATTTGCGATTCCTGTCACCAACAATACCTTATAGTCATTTAATTCTTGCGTTTTTATTTCTTTTCCAACATTACTCTGCAACGTTTCAGCATATGTAATTGTAGAGAAAAATATAGGTCCGCTATAATATCTACGAATCAATTGTTCAATTCCGTTTTGTTCAATCTTATCTATATTTGCTGGGCATTTAGTCACCACAACTACATCTGCACGCTTAACTCCTACCCTACGTTCACGTAAGTTTCCAGTTGGCAACACAAAATCATTAGAAAACAACTCATCGTATTTTGTTAACAGTACATAAAAACCAGCTTTTACTTTTCTATGCTGAAAAGCATCGTCTAATAACACAACTTCTGATTCGTATAATTGCGTTATTCCATGAACTCGATTTTCATCAACAGCTACTATAACATCATCAAACTTATTATAAAACTGTAAAGGTTCATCTCCTATTTGCTCAGCAGTTTTCTGCTTACCTGCCAACACAAAACCTTTTGTTTTTCTTCCATAACCTCTACTTAAGACTGCAATTTTGTACGAATTCTTCAATAATTGAATTAAATATTCTATTTGCGGCGTCTTCCCTGTTCCACCCACAGATAGGTTTCCTACAGCAATTATCGGTTTTTGAAATGAGGTTGAAGAAAAAATTCCAACATCAAACATAAAGTTACGAATTGAAGTAACAATAGCATAAATGATGGTAAATGGGAATAGTAAAAATCGGATTAATTTCATTGGCACTAAAGTAATTAAAAATCTTAACTTTGGTTTCTTAGAAAAATGATTTTTATGACTATAAAAGACATTACCGATTATATAGAGGAATTAGCTCCGTTAAACTACGCCGAAGATTTTGACAATGTAGGATTGTTAATAGGAGATAGCAATTCTAAAGTAACAGGAGTTTTAGTAACATTAGATAGTTTAGAAGAAACTATTGACGAAGCCATTGCAAAAAACTGTAACCTTATTGTCAGTTTTCATCCTATAATATTTAGTGGACTTAAAAAGCTGAACGGAAACACCTACGTAGAACGTGTGGTATTAAAAGCGATTAAAAATGATATTGCCATCTATGCAACACATACCGCTTTAGACAATGTAGAAACAGGTGTTAGTGGTAGAATCTGTGATGTCTTAGGATTGACAAATACAGAAATCTTACTTCCGAAATCTAGCATTAAAACTCAAGAAGTAATTGGAATGGGAATGATTGGCGAATTACCAATAGCCATGGATGAAAATGTCTTTTTGAAATTTGTAAAAACAAGGATGAAAACAGCTTGTGTTCGACATTCAGAAACGCTTGGAAAACCAATAAAAAAGGTTGCTGTTTTAGGAGGTTCTGGTAGCTTTGCTATACCCAATGCAATTGCATCAAATGCAGACGCTTACATTAGTGCCGACTTTAAGTATCATGACTTTTTCAAAGCAGAAAAACAATTAATATTAGTAGATATTGGACATTATGAAAGTGAACAGTTCACAAAAAACCTTTTAGTAGAGTATCTTAGCAAAAAATTCACTAATTTTGCAATCATTTTATCAGAAAAAAGTACAAATCCAATTTATTACATTTAAACATGGCAAAGAAGAAAGAGGTTAGTGTAGAAGAAAAACTAAGAGCATTATATGACTTACAATTAATAGACTCTAGAATTGATGAAATTACAAACGTTAGTGGTGAATTACCATTAGAAGTTGAAGATTTAGAAGATGAAGTTGCAGGTTTAAATACTAGACTTTCAAATTTTGCAGAAGACGTATCAAATTTAGAAACTGACATTAACAACAAAAAATTGTTAATTGAAGAATCTAAAACTTTAATGAAAAAATACGATGAACAACAAAAGAAAGTTAGAAATAACAGAGAATTTGATTCCTTAAGTAAAGAGGTTGAATACCAAGAATTAGAAATTCAATTAGCTGAAAAAAGAATTGGAGAATATACTGTTAAGATTGCGCAAAAAAATGAAATAATTGCTGCTACTAAAGGAAAATTAGCAAAGCAAAACGAGCACTTATCTCATAAAAAAGCTGAATTAGATGACATCTTAAAAGAAACTGAAAAGGAGCAAAAAATGTTAACAGAGAAATCTGCTGAGTTTTCTGCTGCAATTGACGAGCATTTATTAAGTGCTTATAAAAGAATTAGAAATAAAGTAAGAAACGGATTGGCTGTAGTATCTATTGAAAGAGGTGCATCAGGAGGATCTTTCTTTACAATTCCACCACAAGTACAGGTAGAGATTGCTACTCGTAAAAAAATCACTATTGATGAGTATAGTGGTAGAATTCTTGTAGATTCTGAATTAGCAAGAGAAGAAAAAGAGAAAATAGATAGTTTATTTTCTTAAGAATTTATTTCTTTTTAGACATAAAAAAACTCGGAATTTTATTCCGAGTTTTTTTATGCTTACTCATTAAGTTTTAATAATCTAAACTTCTAACATAACTTAGTTTCTGTTTCCAAATTTCAGCTGCTTCTTTATGTTTATCAATACTCTTCTTTACATTAAGAACTAAAGGATTATCATCTTTAGCATTTGAAAAGAAACTTAAATTATTTTCTAACTGCTGAACTTCTTTATTTATTTCATCCAACTTCTTTCTTACAAATAATTGTTCAGAATTCAACTTATGTCCATCATTTTGAGCAAAATAACCATCCACTAAGTTCTTAAACTTAAGTAATTCGATGTCCTCTTTACTCAAAGACAATCCTTCTAACAATTTATCTATCACCTTATAAAATTTAGACTCTAAATGTCGAACACTTCTTGGTGTATCACCTAGGTCTCTCCATTTCTGGATCACTTCATAAATTTCTTCTAAAGTTGCTTTTTCAAGTTTTTTAACTTCTTCTATATATGCTTTTTTATCTTCAATAAAAGCTTGCTGTTCTTTATTTAGATTGTCTTGTCTGTTATGAAATCTGTCAAAATAATGATTACATGCAGCTTTAAAGCGTTTCCAAATATCATCAGAAAATTTTCTAGGAACATGTCCTACTTTTTTCCAATCAGCTTGTATTTTCTTCATTGTGTTTGTTGCTACTTCCCAATCTTCACTGTCCTGTAACGACTCTGCTTGTGCAATTAAAGCGTTCTTTTCATCTAAGTTTGTTTGCTGAACACTTTTTTCATTTTTATAAAATAAGTTTTTGGCATGATTAAATTTCTTGGTGGCATTTTTAAATTTTTGCCAAACCTCTTCACTCTTGTTATAAGGCAATTTACCTGCATTAAAATACTCTTTCCTTAATACTTCAATTTCATTAATACTCTTTTGCCAATCGCTATGTTTTTTATTCTTAGAAGTATCATACGCCTCTATCTTAGCAATAACAACAATCTTTTTCTCTATAATGTCTTGAAATTGAGATTTCATCGACCTAAAATAATCATGTCTCTTATCGTGAATTCTTTTACTTGCCGCACTAAATTTCTGCCAAACCTCTTCTCTATGTTCTTTAGAAACAGGCCCAATATCTTCTTTCCAAGCTTTATGATATTGCTGCAACTCTTTAAATGCATCATTTACATTTTCTAACTCAGCCAATGCATTCACTCTTTCTATAAGCCTTAACTTCTCTTCTAAATTATGTTTAAAGTCTAAGTCTCTAAAATCGTTGCTTAAGTGTAGTAAATCATAGAAGCGCTCTACATGATGATGATAATTTCTCCATGTATCATTGTATTTATTTCTAGGCACTGGACCAATTGCTCTCCATCGAGTTTGCAATGCTTTAAAACTCTTGTACATCGTTTTAGTATCAGCATCTGCAATTAGCTCTTTTAATTCTTTTATTACCGTATGACGTGTTTCTAAATTCCCTTTTAAACGGGCGTCTAAATCAGAATAATATACATCTCTTTTCTTTTTATAATCAGATAATAATGTATTGTAATTTGTTTTTACCGGACTTGAATATTGGAAATCAATCGAATCTCCTCCATCTGCTAAAAATGTTGCTTTCTTTTCAGCTAATAAAGTACCAAACTTGGTATTGAAAGCATTTTTAATTGCATCCGTATTTACTTTAATATTCTGAACTGGGTTCTCTTTTATAAGTTTTTCTAATTCTTCTACCAATACTTCTAATTCCATGCTTTCATAATCTAGCATCGAAATTGTATTTTTATCAACATCTTTTTCAGCCTCTTCAGCTACTTTCTCTTCAATCTCTTCAACAGCTTTATCCGTTTCGTTTTTCTTTACTTCTTCTTCTTCAACCACTGTTTCTTCAACCTCATCAACAGCTTTTTCAGTTTCATTCTTCTCTACTTTTACTTCTTCAACAACTTCTTCAGTAGTTTCTTTCTTCGTATTTACCACTTCAACATTTTCTGCTTTAGGAGTTTCAACTGGCGCTACTTCATTTACTTCTGGGGTTTCGTTGGCTTGATCTTCTGTATTCTCTTGATTTGTATCTAACATCTTATAATGTTTAAGGTTCCTATATTAAGTCTCTAAAGATAGGGATGTATTATAAAATGACAAAAAAAGTACCTTCT
>CAJXVT010000049.1 GCA_913062575.1 uncultured Flavobacteriaceae bacterium
TCACAAGTTTGTAAAAAGTAGACTTTCTTCATTTTATGCTGTATATTTGAGGCTAAATTTAACGATAAATAATGAAGGCTCAATTTGATATTCTAAAAAAATCTAGACAGTTAACATTAAAAGCAATTGATGGCTTAACCCTAGAACAATTACATATAATTCCTGATGGATTTAAAAACAATATTGCTTGGAATGTTGCTCATTTAGTGGTGACACAACAATTATTGCATTACAAACTTTCTGGTTTGGATTGTTTGGTGCCTGATGAACTGATAGAAGAACATAAAAAAGGAACTTTTCCAACAAGAATATTTGCCAAAGAAGAATTTGAAGAAGTGACTGATTTGTTCGCTGGATTACCAGATACTTTAGAGGAAGATTTTAATGAAGGGATTTTTGAAACATTCAATACATACCCAACAAGTGTAGGTGTTGAATTGGATTCTATTGAAAAGGCAGTCGCTTTTAATAATTATCATGAAGGAATACATTTAGGAGTTATTTTGGCGCTTAAAAAATTCGTATAATTATTAATTGTTTCTGTTGAGTATTAATCAAAATAGAATATTCAATACAAAATAATTCACAGAAGACAATCACATGATCTCTTCAACCGTAGTAACCGGTTGACCAATGGATAATTTTGAGGAATGGTTTCGTATACAAGTTTTAGATAAATAGCAATAAAAAACCCGATACAGAATATGTATCGGGTTTTTTATTGTTGAATGTTTTTTATTTTTTACAAAAAATTCCTCCAGAGAAATTTAAGTGATATATAATTCCAACTTGAAGATGAATTAGCCATTCATTATTTTTGTTTGAGAGCTCATTTACTTGTAAACCATCAACTGCATCTGAAAAGAAAAACTGCCAATTAAAATTACCTGCTAAATCGAATTTTTCAGAAAGCTTATACCTTGTTCCTGCTCCAAGAATAAAAGAAAAAGCACCTCCACTTCCAATAGCTATACTCTCTGGCTCTCTATACTTGGTTGGTAAAATGGATATGTCTGTTCTCCAATCTCCCAATTCAGTGGTTAGTGTGTTTTTATATCTAGAATATTTAAAGCCTAAACTTAGATAAGGGTTCCATTTCATTTCAGAAAACGGAAACATAAACTCTCTTAAATCTTTAAAATAATATTCTGCTTGAACCCCAAGGTTTGTTAATTTAATAGAGCCTTTCATTGCTCTTAATTGCATCGCTAATTCAGAAGTACCTTCAGTATATTCTCCATGGTGCTGTAAATTAGCAGTTGTCATGATGTTAAATTCAGATTTAATCATCAGATGATTGGCTATATCGTTTTCAGCATTCCAACGAGTATCAACATTAAAAAAATGTAAATAGTGAACTAAACTTAAAGACAAGGCACTATTTCCATAACTACTAAGAAAATTTGCTCTTTGACCGTAGTCGGTTTGCATTGTAGCAGTCCCTATAAAAACACCAACGTCATGGGTGAGATGCTGTGCTCTAGCTGAAAGGGATATTAATAGAAAAAATAATATTTTAAGGGGCTTTTTCAATGAAAAGTAATATTTTTAGTAAAGCAAATATATTAAAATGAGCGTAAATACAATAACTCAATAGTTATTAATTTATTGTAAAAGATTCTGAAACATACCAATTAGAACGAATATTGAAAACACCAGGAAAATAAATGATTTTTTCTGGTTGTATTTTCCTTAGGTAATTACCTGTGTCCCATTTTTGATTATTGTTTGTGTCAATAATTCCTCTAATCAGATATTTTCCAGGGGGTAATAATTTAAATTCAACTATTTTATTCCTCGAAACAATTACACGTTGAAGAACCTTTTTGTCTTTTTCTGAAAGTAATTCAATAATTATTGGGGCTGAAGTTCCTTTAACTACATTTATGGAAATACTTCCATAATCGTCTGGCTCTTTGGTTGCGAAATTATAATTTAATGTATCATTTTGTGTCTCAAAAATATCGGTAAATGTAGCTGGTAATAAAGTTAACTTGTAATTATTATTGTGTTTTTTATCAAAGAGAAACTTAATTTTATTGGTGCTTTTTTCTAGAGTATGAGTAAAAGGTACATGTAAAGAATCTTTGTCAAGAAAAATGATTTTTGTAGTGTCAATATGCGCTACTGGGTTATTCGTTGTCAAAATTAATGTATCTCTTAAATCTAAAGTTCTACTTACATTGGAGTTGATTTTTAATGAATCAATTATTTTTTTTCTTAAAAATACAGTTACAGTATCTATAAACGTGTTTTTTGTGATTTTAAAAACTAAAGAATCATTTTTTATCGTTGTATGCCAGTAATTAATAGTATCTTTTTCTGGTTCGTTTTTTTTAATTGCTCTAAAATCTTCTGGTACTTTTGAAAGCAATAGGATCTCTATATTCTTGTTATTTCCTTCAAACCCAAACTGAATTTTACCTTTATATACTTGCTTTGGTGTCGTTAGCCTAAACTCATTTATCTCTTTATATAGGTATATAGGCTCCTTTATAATACTGTCTTTCGGGAGCTCAATAAAACGATTATAAACACCTATTTTATCTTCTTTTGGATTAAAGACATAATTGTTAGACACATCTTTTAATGCGATTAATAGGTATTTCCCTTTTTTAACATTGGTAATATTAAATAACGTAGTATCTAAAGTATTAGAAACATAATTGGGTTTCTTATTATAGATAATAGAGTCGTTGTAGGTAGAATCTATTTTAAATAATAAAACACTAATGTTTTTATCAAAGTCAGTCTTATAAGCGTCAATAACGGTACCTCTTGTTTTTAAAGAATCAATATAACTCCCTGTAGAGAAAACATATTTAAAACTCCTTAATTTATTTCCTTCATTATTGTCTTGAATACTATTTCCAAAATTAAAAGTATAGGTTGTGTTTGGTAATAAGGTATCGACCATTTTTATGGTGATATTTTTACTTGGAGATCCTTGAGGAGTAATTATTGGATTGTATTTTAGCGGAGGGGAAATTACTAATTGTTGATTGATGTTTTTTAAAGTAATGTATTCATCAAAAGAAATTTTAATTTTTTTACTATTAAAATGTACACTTTTATAAGGCGGGGTTGCAGTAACCATTATTGGAGCTAAACTATCTTTTAATCCTCCGTTTGGCCTCCCTTTTTTCGCACAATTACTTGTTAAAAGAATAATTGCTAATAGAGAAAATAAAACTTTATAAAACTGTTTCAATACATTTTAATTTACTGCAAAATAACAAATTTTTTATGGCAATGGATTCAATTTGCAATTAAATTATTCTGTATATGCCATCGTTACAACACTTATTTTAATGTCGTCAGATTTCAGCAATTCTTTGCAACAAGATTCTAAAGTTGCTCCTGTTGTGATAACATCATCAATTAGTAGCACATGCTTACTTTCAAAAATAGTTGTGTCTGTGATACTAAATTTAGTATCATTTTTATTAAAACGGTCAAAACGTTGCTTAAATGTTTGCGTTTTTGAAGCAGAAGTTCTAATCAAAATGTTAGGAAGATACTTAGTGTTTAATTGCTTGGCTAAACAAACTCCGAATGTTGTCAATTGATTGAACCCTCGTAATTTTAGTTTTTTTGGATGTAAAGGAACGGGTATAATAAAGTCTATATCTTCAAATTGATGAGATTCTTTTAAAACATGTCCAAACCAATCACCAATAAAAGTTCCAATTTTTTGATTGCCTTTGTATTTTAAATTATGAATTAATTCTTTAGTTTTGCCTTCCTTCCTATAAAATAAGAAGGAAATTGCGTTTTCTATTGGAACTCTTCCCGAAAAAGCATTTTTAATTTTATTATCTTTATAGTCTCTGTAACAAATAATGGGTAAGTCATGTCTACATATAGTACAGATTATTCTTTCTGCTTGCAGTAAACTAGTATTACAAGTACTGCATACTTTTGGAAAGAAAAGATGTACTACATCTTTTAAATATTTCATTTTCTTAGCTTTTTAAAGTTAAGATACTAAAAAACAATTAAGTGAGTAAGAGAATCGATTTTTTCAAAGTGGCAGTAAAGAATATAAAAACTTCAGGAACCATTGCGCCAAGTTCAAGATTTTTAGCACAAAAAATGATTAAAAACATTGATTTTTCTACAGCCAAAGTTTTAGTAGAATTGGGCGCTGGTGATGGAGTCATCACTCATCAAATATTAAAAAAAATAGCACCAGATGCACATTTGATATGTTTTGAAGTAAATGATGAGTTTTATAAGCACTTAAAACAAATCAAACATCCACAATTAACGGTGTTAAAAGTTTCTGCAGAACAGGTTCAAGTTGAATTAGAAAAGTTAGGCTATACCAAAGCGTGTCATATCATTTCTAGCTTGCCACTAACTATTATTCCGAAAGAAATATCTCAAGTTATTTTAAAAAACTCATTAGATTCTTTAAAAGCAAACGGAACTTTTATTCAATACCAATATAGTTTGACTTATTTCAAATATTTAAAAGAGGTTTTTAAGGACGAAATTTCATTAGGGTTTGAGTTGTTAAACATTCCACCTGCCTTTATTTATCGCTGTACGAAATTGCATTAATTTTTCTTGTTAACTTTTTAGATTGATGTATCTTTGCAAGCATTATGGCAAAACAAGAAGATCAGTTTAAGAAAGTACTATCGCACGCAAAAGAATATGGTTATGTATTTCAATCTAGTGAAATTTATGACGGATTAAGTGCGGTGTATGACTATGCTCAAAATGGAGTTGAGTTAAAGAAAAATATTAGAGAATATTGGTGGAAAGCAATGGTGCAAATGCACGAAAACATTGTTGGAATTGATGCCTCTATTTTAATGCACCCAACTACTTGGAAAGCTTCTGGTCACGTTGATGCTTTTAACGATCCTTTAATTGACAACAAAGATTCTAAAAAACGTTACAGAGCAGATGTTTTAATAGAAGACTATTGTGCTAAAATAGAAGGAAAGATTGATAAGGAAGTAAAGAAAGCTGAAAAACGTTTTGGAGATACTTTTAATAAAGAAGAATTTGTTGCTACTAACGGAAGAGTTTTAGGATATTTTGAGAAAATAAATTCGATTTTATCTAGAATGGGGGCTTCTTTAGAAAAAGAAGATTTAGCTGATGTAAAAGCTCTAATTGAAGAGTTAGAAATTTCCGATCCATTAACTGGTTCTAAAAACTGGACAGAAGTAAAGCAATTCAACCTAATGTTTGGAACAAAATTAGGTGCTTCTGCAGAAACTGCAATGGATTTATATTTACGTCCAGAAACTGCACAAGGGATTTTTGTAAACTTCTTAAATGTTCAGAAAACAGGTAGGATGAAAATTCCATTTGGAATTGCACAAACCGGTAAGGCATTTAGAAACGAAATTGTTGCAAGACAATTTATCTTTAGAATGCGTGAGTTTGAACAAATGGAAATGCAATTTTTTGTAAAACCAGGAACGCAAAAAGAATGGTATACTGCTTGGAAAGAAACCAGAATGAAATGGCATTTATCTTTAGGAATGGGAGCTGAGAATTATCGTTTTCACGACCATGATAAATTAGCACATTATGCAGATGCTGCTGCAGATATTGAATTCAAATTTCCATTTGGATTTAAAGAATTAGAAGGAATTCACTCAAGAACAGACTTTGATTTAAAAGCACATGAAGAATTCTCTGGAAAGAAATTACAATACTTTGATCACGAAGAAAATAAAAGTTATACTCCATATGTAGTAGAAACTTCTATTGGTTTAGATAGAATGTTCTTAGCTGTGTTTTCTAACGCATTACAAGAAGAAGAGCTAGAAAATGGGACCACAAGAACAGTATTGAGATTGCCATCAGTTTTAGCGCCATTTAAAGCAGCCGTTTTACCATTGGTAAAGAAAGACGGTTTACCAGAAGTAGCACGTGAAATTTTAAATGATTTAAAATGGGATTTCAATGTGTTTTATGATGAAAAAGATGCTGTAGGAAAACGTTATAGAAGGCAAGATGCAAACGGAACACCGTTTTGTATTACTGTAGATCATCAAACATTAGAAGATAAAACAGTAACGATTAGACATAGAGATACAATGGAGCAAAGTCGTGTTTCAATTTCTGACTTAAAAACAATTATTGACCAAGAAGTAAATGCAAAGACTTGGTTGCAAAAAATATAGACACTTGGTGCTATACTGAACTTGTTTCAGTGCCTCATAAACAAAAAACCCTCATCAATCTGATGAGGGTTTTTGCTTTTATCTAACCCAATTCATTCACAGCTCTCCATGCTTGTTCTATGGCAACATGTGCATAAGAACTTGGCGCAGAATCAATATTTGCTATGGTAATTCTACCAAATGGTTGTCTACCGATTTTCGCCATTTCTGGTAAGTCAGAATCGTATAAACTAGAGCCTCCATACACATAACCATGTGGCCAGCGATTAACAGTAATACTCTCAACATCTCTATCAAAATCAAACAATTCTTTGGGTAACATACCACTTAAATGTGCTCTGATTTCTTTCTCGTAATCTTCAAATTGCAATCCTAACATTTTGTAACGAGCCTCTTTAAATTGCTCAATTGGCGGTTTGCCAGCTGTGCCTCCAAGCGGGCAGCCTATCATTTGAATTGCACAAGCATCATTTGGTGATTTTGTGAAATTATAACCTCCAATACTCACTGGAAAATCCATCATTACTACTTGATGCATATTTCCTGGAGACATGGCAATTCCCATGCCTAATTCTTTGATTGCTTTCCAGTTTTTTAATCCAACGGTTGTGTACTGTAACGGAATTTTTTCACTTCTTCGTAGTGCAGCATCTTGTTCTTTTGGAAGACCAGAAACAATATGCGGAATCATCTTGTTATAACACGCCATTACAACAGCTTTCCCTTTTGCCTGATAGGACTTGTTATCGTTGATGTAGTTCACAAAAACTTCGCTTGAGTTGTTAGGATCGCCTTTGTGTTTAACATTAACAACCGTGCTATTTAACCGTAAGCGAACAATATTGTTATACTTGTCTAACTGCTCATATTTAAATTTAGATAAGATAATTTCTTCTGCATTATCGCCTTTTCCTACATTCGGAATCATTTTCTTTACTAACATTCGTGCAATAGTAGCATTCCCATCAGGAAAATGATGAATGTATGGATCATCTTCGTCTAAGATATTACCGTGTTTTTGCTTACTTTCTTCATACCCTTGTTTTCCCATCACATATATTAGTGACTTTACTGGGTCTAATCCTAAGGCACCACATTCCAAGGCTTCATAAATACTAATCACGTCAGCTCCTGGACCAGCAAAATCTGAACAAGAGTTTCTTGCCATTTCCAATACATCAGGATCATCAACTTTTAAAGTGTTTTTGAGATAATGGAAATAAGAATGTGTAGAAATATACGTTTCTAATTTTTCTTTAGGAACTTTAATTAAATACAAACCACCTTTTACCACTCGCAATAATTGTTCTTTTCCGGTTTTGCTGAAAGGAACTTGTTTTACAGCTTCTTCATATGAAAGCTTTGGACGTTGAATTCCTTCTATAAACCAAGGATAATGGCAAAATGGATGTTGTACTATTTTGTCTTCTCCAAATTTTTCTTTACTGAAATATGTAATGGCTCCTAAATCATGTTTTTTAAAGAAATCTACATCATAAGCGGTTTTAAATCGGTCTAAATCTATTCCAATCTCTTTGATGAGTTTTAAAACAATTTCACTTTTTGTATGAGGACTGACAAATGTTTGTGAGCCTCCATAAATCAATCGAGTATCATTACCAATGGTGTGTTCATTTCTTCTTGCATGACCACCAAAGTCATCATGATTGTCTAGTATTAAAATTTTTTTGTCTTTTCCATGTTTTTGTTGATAAAAAAAAGCTGCTGAAAGCCCACTAATTCCTCCACCAACAACAATCAAATCGTACTCCTCTTCTAAGTTGGTTGTAACTCCCCAATCAGATTTGTTTCCCCAAGCTTTGCTATGCGCATGCGTATTTGAACCTAAGTGGCTACCTCTAAGTCCAGTAAGTTCTGGCGGATAATATAATGGCGCAAGTGTATTTATTACAGAATCGATTTTGCATCCATCAGGTAACATAGAAGCGCCAACGGCCATTAATGTACCGTTGATAAAATTTCTTCTAGTTATTTTTCCCAAGAGTTTTGCAGTTTTATCCGTTAGCTAGCTAATTTACAGTTTTATTTTTCAAAAAGCTGGATACGGTTTCCATCAGGATCTGTGATTATTGTCATTCTTTTTTTTGAGATGTTATCTGTAACAATATTTCCATAAAAAGGAGCATTTTTTTTCTTTAAATGAGCAATCCATGCATCAAAATCAGAGACCATAAAACCTATTTTAAAGAAGCCTTTAAACCGCATTTTATCATGATAATTTGGAATGGTTTTTTTTAGCGTAATAGCCTTGTCTAACTCGATCAATTCAATTAGTAATCCTTTTCTTTTAAGGTTAGATTGCTTAAAGCCTCTTTTTTTAGAAACTATTTTGTCAATTACTTCAAAACCCAACATGGCTGTATACCATTTAATTGAAGTGTCAATGTCATTTACAATCGTTGCTGAGAAATAGGCTTTTAAATCTTTAGTTGTATCTGTTTGAGCTTGAGTCAAAAACGGAAGTCCTATTAAGAGTAAGAGTATGATTTTCTTAATCATTTTAAGTTGTTTTTAAACCAAACGGCAATAATTTCAGTTAGGTTTTTATTGTTTTCTAATAAGTCAGATGCGTGCTTTTTTCCAGGAACAATTAACAACTCAACATTTTGACTTTGTTTCTGAACACTTTTAGTGATTTCTTTTAAATAACGTTCGTTTTTTGAGGTAATAAAAAACCAAGGCACTTTGCTTTTGTCTATTCCAGAGATAGATTCATTACTAAAAGAGCCAGGTGATAAAGTAACATAGGCATCAGCGAATTGAAAAATTCTACCAGCCTCTGCCATTTCCTCACCACTATAACTACTTCCTAGAACCCCAAGTTTTTTAACCTTGAACGGCAATGTATCTACTATGTATTTTTGAACTGCAATAATATCTTTTTCGGCATCCCAAATAATAGGATCTTTAGGGACTTTACGAGGAACGAACCTCCCTGCATTGATACTCTCTCCGTGGCCTCTTAAATCAATATTTAAGGAAGCAATTCCTTTTTTTGAAAGTTGTTTAGTTAGTTTTTTATAGGCCGTTCTGTTTCCAAATGCTTTATTGAACAATACAACTAAAGAAACAGAATCCTTGTTTTTAGGATAGGTTAAGTCTCCAATTAGAATCCATTTCCCATTATTAATTTCAATTTTTGTTGTTGAAAAATTATCAGAACCTGAATATTCTTTTTTATGGTTGCAAGAATAAAAAAGAGATAGCGTGAAAATGAAAAGTAATAATTTTTTTTGGTGTAAGTATTTCAAAATAGGATGTTTAAGTTGTAATAAACTTAAAGCAAAAAGAACAGTTTAGCTGTTTATGAAATGTTAAATAAAAAAACCTCAAAACATTGTCTTGAGGTTTTTGAATGTTTTTTAGTTAATGAATTAAAATCTCCAGCCAACATTTACGCCAACTCTGGGAAGAATTACTGGAGAATTTGTTCCAAATAAGTTCCTTCCTAATCCAGCATAAATATCGATAACCATACCTTGTTCTGACACATATTTAGTTCCAACAGCTACACCTAGTGCACCATCAGAATAATCTTCATACGTGTTTGGTCCTCCATCCATTTCAATTTCTTTTTCTCCAAAATTATAACTAAAAAAACCTTCTCCAAAGAAATTCCAGTTACTATCTTTTGTGAAATAATGACGAAAAAACGGAGTTATAGAACGTTTTTCATTGTAATTGAAATCTGCAGAATTTTTTTCAAAGTTTATCATTCCAGAAATACCTAAAGAAGATTGATCGTCTAAATATCTTTCATATGTTACTTCAATAGTTTTTAACGCCAATGCATCAAAAAGATCTAATTTAATTTCTTGTTGAGCTTGGCTATAGATGGATGTTAAAAAGGTAAGGGTAAAAAAAAGCTTTTTCATGGTTGATTTTTAAGTTTAAGTACGATATTAAGTATAACGTATATAATGATTTTCAATTATATCGAATAACAATTTAATTGTGTTTTTTACAAGAAAGTTAAAATCGATACCCTAATGAAATTCCTCCTCTACCTACTATAAAATTTTCATAATAAGAATCATTTATTAAGTTTCTACCTAGGCCTAAATAAATTTCTGCTACAAACCCATTTTTAGTCACAAATTTACCGCCAGCACTAACCCCAACAGCAAAATCGGTGAGAGTTTCAGTGTGATTATTTGCTCCTAATCCATAGAAATAGTGATGTTCTTTGAATGTGTTTAGCATACCAAACCCTTCAACAAAAAAACCTTTTGCATATCCTTTAGAGAAATAGCGTCTGTAATATGGTGTTAAAGAAAAAGTTCTATAAGAGTCAAAACCTTCATCATCATTAAAGCTGATTAAAGTTCCAATACCAAAAGAAGATTCTTTATTTATCAAATATTCATAAGAAACGTCTAACCATTTAAAGGCAATTAAACTGATGCTGTTTATTTTTACTTCGTGTTTTTTAGTTTCTTCAATATTAGTCTCTTGCGAGAAACAAAATGTTGTAAAAAAGAGTGATAGCAATACTAAGGTTGTAATTTTTTTCATAGCTTATATTTTTGTGCAATATAAATACTTTTGCTCTAAAAACTAGCTTTTAATTGAACTGTTCCAGTATGAATTGTTGTAGAATTCTCACTTTTTCTTCCTAAATAATTGAAATTAAGATTTAAAAATGAATTCACTTTTTGTTGAAATAATACAGACCATGTGTAGTTTCTTCCAGCCTGTAAACCTTCTAACATTTGATAAGCTACAGGGCTGTTTTGACTGCCTGTGAAATCATTCAGAAACAAGTTTAACTCAGCTCTTATCATTGCGCTTTTTTTAGATTTATAATAGTAAGAACTCCCTAGTTTTTGTTGTTGTAAGGTTTCTAAGCTTGCAATTCTGTTTTCTTTGTTTTTGAAGTTATAGAAGAAAGAGAACTGATGATTTTTACTAAACTCAAATGTGAATTTCGGTGCTAATTCAAATGACCTTATTTGATAATTCTGATTGGTGAAGTTTTCGGTATCAACAGCGTCTTTTGTAGTGTTAGCCTGTAAATCAAACATCCAAAATTTATCTAATTGATGTTTAAATTCTAATTGATGTAGGGTTGTATTGTTTTCTTGATTTCCAATACTGTATAAGTGTTTGTTTTTGGATTTTCCATAGGTAAAAACAAAACGATATTTTTTTAAACCTCTGTTAAGGTACAAGCTGTTTCTTAAACTAAAATTTAATCCAAGTAACTTAGATTCATCAATATCAAAAGGGTTTAAATTGAAAGAATTAGTAGCTCTTTTTTGTTCATTATCAATTACAAAATGTGTTTGGTTGTAAAAGTGAGAAATTACTTTTCTTATGCCTGTTTTAGCCCCCCATTTCGATGGGTTTATCGTGAAAACTTGCAGCCATTTTGCTCTTTGTGTATTAATGAATTTTATGTTAGGCAGCGCAACTCGTAAATACTCTGCCTGATCTTTATAGATGGCTATTTCAAACTCATTAAATTCTCGAACTCCATTATTATTATAATCAATCCAAGTATAATATCCTTGTCCGGGTTCTGTTTTTATATAGACATATTCTTGTCTTGGAATATTTCCAGATGATGTTTCGTAAACAGTATTAAAATTGATGAAATTATCAAACAACTTTTGGCTGTAAGTAATTTTTGAATTCAATGCTTTTACATTGTTGGTAAAAGCATTGTCTGTGATTCTGAAATTTGCGAATACTGATAAATTGGTGTTCTTGTTTTGAATAATTCTACTATTTATGTAAAAAGTTTTTCGGGTATTTATAGTTGTAAAAGCATTGGCTCTTATACTATCGTTTTGTCGATAATTAAAACCAAATTTCGAATATACTTTTGTGCTATCACCAATTCCGATATAGGTTTCGTATTCTTTAAATTGGTGACTCAAATTACTTAACTTTTGGGTAGTTTTTAGTTCTCTTTTATTGGTTTCTAAATTGATAAACCCACCAATCCAAACGTTCTTAAATGAATGCTCTAAGCTTCCTTTTGCTCTTAAGAAGTTATTTTCTTCAATAGAAGAAGAGCTGTTTAGAGTACTTACTTTAGATGAAATTGAGGTGTTTTTTAATTTAGTTTTACTATTGAAATTGTGTTTTATTCCGTTGTAGTTATCACTGTATTCAATGAGGTTAAATCCATATGTATAGATTGATTTTTTTTTGTTACCTAAAGTAAATAATGCATTTATTTGATGACGATTTCCCTGTGGATCTATAATATTCCAATCACGATTAAATTCTACCGTTTGAAATCGTTGAATTGATGCAAAATTCTGATGTAAAAACTCATATCCAATGTCAGAAACAAATTTCCATTTGGTATCTGTTAGAGTCTGTTTCCAATTCAGTTTTGCCGCCATTCCTTTGTTTTCAGAATCATTTATTGTAGAAAATAAATTCGCGTCATTGTTACTCAATGCAATTTCTCCAAAAAAACTTGTTTTTTCTGATGGACTGTAGCTGGTGTTAACTGCCATTACTTGAGATTTTGAAGGTGCTATTAAACGAATAATGGGATTGTAATCTCCTAGATTTATTCCTGCATATTTGTAAATATTTCCAATAGCAATGGTTTTGTCCAAACTATAATCTCCTTTATTGGTCCCAACAAACGTAAACGCTACATTGTACAGTTCATCAGTTTGAGAAGTGGAGTATTCATAGGTTTTTAAGACTCCAACAACTACTTTTTTATACAAAATTCGGCTATCTGAATAGGCATCTAGATATGCACTATTAGCAAACATCTTAGAGGTGTCGTTTCCTGCATCTGCTAAAATTTGTTTTTGAGTATCGGACAAATTTTGTTGTACAGGTTGATTTTTTGCGTCGTTTTCATTGTAGAAATAGCCATTTACACTAAATTTCTCAGTCCTATAATTTGTTTTTTCATAAGTAACAAAACGGGTGTAATTTTTGTCAGAGTATTGATAATCTAAATGAAAACGCATGTCATTTGTTATTGGGAAAACAGTGTTAAACCTAATTTCAGAAGTGTTATAATCAATTGTGTAATCTTTGTTTTCTCCACGATTTAATAAGACACCATTAAGAAATAATGCATCACTGCCAGCAACTATAATTAAAAAAGCCTCATTGTTTGCTCCAATAATTTTATAGGGCCCTTGGTTTCCTTCTTTACCGATAAATTTAAACGATGCAAACCTACCTCTTACAACTGCTCCTGAAGCCAAAATAGTTGTATTGTCATTTACCATTGCTTCAACTTCTATTCCAGAAACTTTTTTGGAAAAAGGCATAAAGTAACTCTCGTTGTTTTTTAAATCTAAATCTCCAGCTTTTAAACGCCATTTCTTATGCTCAAATTCAATGAAAATTCGATCAAAATCTGTGATGTTTTGTGAATATCCATTTTCTTGAAGCGGAATATTTGTGTCAAAAATATTGGCTTTTATAGTAACGTCTTTAGAGAGATTCCCTTTAATGCTTAAGTCTAAAGAAGAATTTACAACCGAGTTTTGATTATTTCCAATAGTTAAACCACGTGTAACGTTTCCTTTGGTTTCTAAATTGTTAAAAAGTCGAGCTTTTTGCTTATTAACATTGGTTGTTAAACTATATAATTGTTGAGTGTTACTTGTAGTTGGTACAATACTGCTTTTATCAAATTTTTGATACGTTTTGGTAATAAAATCGGGAAATATAAAATATTCTACAGTAATAACTGGATGTTTTTTAGAGTCGATAATTAGCAGTGCTTTGATAAAATTCATCTGATATTCTGATGGAGGAATAACAGTGTCATTTGCAGAAATTACTTTAAATTTTTGAGAGTTGATGTTTACAGTATCAATCTGAATTGTGTCTTTTACTACTGTAAATTTCTTTGTCCTAAAATCTGACGAACCAGTTTGAGCACTGGCAAAAAAACCAATAGATAAAAAAATAAAAAACACGATTTTTCTAAGCATACAATTCAAACGAGTGATTTGTAAAAATAGTTTAAAATAATGATTGTTGTTTTACAGGGTTTTCGTGCTCTAATAACCATTTCTTACGCCAAAGTCCACCTGCATAACCTGTTAATGAGCCATCAGAGCCAATTACTCTATGACACGGAATAATAATAGCAATGGGATTTTTGCCATTTGCAGAAGCAACTGCTCTAATTGCTTTCACATCACCTAAAGCTTTTGTTTGCTCTAAGTAGGTTCTTACTTTATTAAAGGGGATATTCAATAATTCTTTCCAAACTCTTTGCTGAAACTCAGTTCCTTTCGGATTTAGTTTTAAATCGAATTCTGTTCTTGTTCCTGCAAAATATTCATCTAATTGAACAATGCAATCTTGCAAAAAATTTGGTAAGTCAGGTTTTGTCACTTCGAGTGGAGTAGAGAAGTCTTCATCTAATAATGATACAGATTGAATTCCGTTTTCATCTCCAACAATCTCTGTAGTTCCAATTGGCGATTTGTAATATGTAATTTGTTGACTAGACACCAAAAACATCTTTTGAATTTTGGGTTGTAATTTCGGCAATCTCCTGGAAAGTTAAATCATATATTGTGGCTAATTTTTCTGCTACTTGTGTAACGTAGCTACTTTCATTACGCTTTCCTCTGTATGGAGTTGGAGCTAAATAAGGAGAGTCAGTCTCTAAAACAATATGTTTAATGGCTATTTGATTAAGGAATTTGTCAATTTTTCCGTTTTTAAAAGTAGCAACACCACCAATTCCTAGTTTCATATTATAAGAAATTGCTTTTTGTGCCTGCTCTAAAGTCCCTGTAAAACAATGAAAAATACCGAATAAATCACCATTTTTTTCAGTCTCTAAAACTTCGAAAATTTCATCAAAAGCATCTCTACAGTGAATTACAATTGGTATTTTTTTTTCTTTTGCCCACTGTATTTGAGTTCTAAAAGCTTCTTGTTGCTGGGGTAAAAATGTTTTATCCCAATACAAATCAATTCCAATTTCTCCAATAGCTATAAAATCTCTTTTGTCAATCCATTCTTTAACCTGTGCTAGTTCTTCTTTGTAATTTTCTTTTACAGAAGTAGGATGCAAACCCATCATTAAAAACACATCGTCTTTGAAATTCTCTTCTAAATCCAACATTCTTTGCGTGTATGAACTATCTATTGCTGGAATAAAAAACCGAGTGACTCCAGCATCTTTAGCTCGCTGGATCATTTCGGCTCTGTCTTCATCAAATTGTTCAGAATATAAATGTGTATGTGTATCGGTAATCATTAAAACTGTATTTTAGCAAACACAAAAATAGGGTTAAATGACTAGTCTTAAAAAAGTATTACAAAAAAAGAAATACATTCAAATAAAGCTTAAGAAAACGGCGACCAATCATTTAGAGTTAAAGGCAAAAATAAACAACATAAAAGGGCGATTTATTTTAGATACTGGAGCTTCTAATTCTTGTGTTGGTATTGATTTGATTGATCATTTTGAATTACATGCAGAAGAATCTGAAACAAAAGCAGCTGGTGCTGGTGCAACAGATATGGAAACGCTTAAGTCTGAAAATAACCTTCTAGAAATCGGAAAATGGAAAACGAATACCTGTAATTTGGTGTTATTCGATTTAACACATGTAAATACTGCTTTAACTCAACATAATGCAAAAGAAGTTCATGGGATTATTGGTGCTGATGTTTTAGATAAAGGGAAAGCAGTTATAGATTATGATACACTTGTTTTATATCTGAAAAAACCAAAAAGGAAGCTTGAAAAGCTTCCTTTTTAACAAAGACAACCATCACATGTATGAAGATTTCTAGTTAAAATCTTCATAAAAAAAATATTTTTTTCAACTGTTTTTTTTTGATTTCAAATACCCATGTTTATTGGATAGTTACTAATTTGATGAAGATGTTTTATTGCAGAGAATAATTATTGCTACTGTAACATTTTTATTTATCTCTCGTCTTAATTATATAACCTTAAAACTTAAAAACATGAAATTAGCAACACACCCACGAGTCATCGAAAGAGGAATATTAACTTCTAGTTATAAAGAAGAAATAAAATTTAATATCAGAGAAATGAGACGTAAATCATTGTCTCGAATTAAGTCTTCAATCGTAAACAGCCATGACAAACTTCAAAGTCAAGCCGGAACTGCTTTACAAGTATCACTTTTTGCCATTGTCTTGGTAGTTATCCTATTTTAGAAATAAAAAAAAACTCATTTAAGACTGAAATAAATTCAGCATAAATGAGTTTTTATATGATGTTAAGATTGAATAATTAATTCAATACTTCTTTTATTCTTCTAACAGCTTCTTGTAATTGTTCTACCGATGCAGCGTATGATAATCGGATACAATCTGGTGCTCCAAAAGCTTCTCCTGTTACAGTTGCAACATTCGCTTCTTCTAATAATAACATAGAAAAATCTCCTGCTGTTTTAATTTCTTTTCCTTTGATAGTCTTTCCAAAGAAAGCAGAAATGTCTGGGAAAACGTAAAATGCTCCATCAGGAATGTTTAATTTGAATCCTTCAATTTTACCAAGTAAATCCAACACCATATCTCTACGTTGTTTAAATTCATCAACCATAAACTTGATTTTTGAGACTGGTGCTAATACAGCAGTAATTGCAGCTCTCTGAGCAATACAATTTGTTCCAGAAGTAATCTGACCTTGCATTTTTGTACATGCTTTAGCAATCCATGCCGGAGCGCCGATATATCCAATTCTCCAGCCGGTCATAGCAAATGCTTTTGCCAATCCGTTTACGGTAATTGTTCTATCATACATGCTTTCTATGGAAGCAAAACTAAATGTTTTAGTACCATAGTTTATATGTTCGTAAATCTCATCAGATAAGATGAAAATTTGAGGGTGATTTTCTAAAACAGCAGCCAATGCTCTGTATTCTTCTTCGCTGTACATGCTTCCACAAGGATTGTTTGGGGAATTAAAGAAAATCATTTTTGTTTTTGGCGTAATTGCTGCTTCTAATTGTGCTGGAGTAATCTTAAAATCATTGTCTATCGAAGACGGGATTTCAACAAACTTCGCTTCACATAAAGTTGCAATTGCAGAGTAACTTACCCAATAAGGTGCTGGTAATAATATTTCATCACCTGGGTTTAATAATACCTGTGCAATGTTAGCAATAGATTGTTTAGCTCCTGTTGAAACTACTATTTGGTTTGGTTGATAGTCAAGATTGTTATCGCGCTTAAATTTAGTGCAAATAGCTTCTTTTAATTCTACATAACCATCTACTGGTGTATACGAATTGTAATCTTGATTGATTGCTTCAATGGCAGCATTTTTAATGAAATCTGGAGTATTAAAATCTGGTTCTCCCAAACTTAAGCTGATAATGTCTTTACCGGCTAATTTTAATTCTCTAGCTTTTGCAGCCAT
>CAJXVT010000050.1 GCA_913062575.1 uncultured Flavobacteriaceae bacterium
TGCTAAAAGCAGGTGTTCTTGGCGCTGGTCATTTAGGAAAAATACATTTACGTTTATTAGAACAATCAGAAAAATACCAATTAGTTGGATTCTACGATCCCTTTACTGAAAACGCAGAGAAAGTAGCTAAAGAGTTTGGATATACATTATTTGATTCTGTAGAGAGCTTAATTGCAGCAGTAGATATGATTGATATTGTTACACCAACACTATCTCATTTTGATTGTGCTAAACAAGCTATAGAAAATGGTTGCCATATTTTTATAGAGAAACCAATTACTAAAACAGTATTAGAGGCAGAAGCTATCAGAACGTTGGCAAGTCAAAAACATATTCGTGGTCAAGTTGGACATGTAGAGCGTTTTAATCCCGCATTTACTGCTGTAAAAGACATGATTGAAACTCCAATGTTTATTGAAACGCATCGATTGGCAGAGTTTAATCCAAGAGGAACAGATGTTCCTGTTGTATTGGATTTAATGATTCATGATATTGATATTATTTTAAGTGTGGTAGATTCACCTGTGAAAAAAGTACATGCAAGTGGAGTTACTGTAATTAGTGAAACTCCAGATATTGCAAATGCTCGTATCGAATTTGAAAATGGTTGTGTAGCAAACTTAACAGCGAGTCGAATTTCTATGAAAAACATGCGTAAATCGCGTTTCTTTCAAAAGGATGCTTATATTTCTATAGACTTTTTAGAAAAAACTGCTGAAGTTGTAAAAATGAAAGATGTTCCTGAAAGCCCTGATGAATTTGCAATGATTTTACAAAATGCAGAAGGCGTAAAAAAACAAATCTATTTTGACAACCCAGAAGTACAGTCAAATAATGCCATTTTAGACGAATTAGAATCGTTTGCAGATGCCATTAACAATGATACAACTCCTGTTGTTTCTTTATCACAAGGAACAGAAGCATTGCGAGTTGCACAACAAATAATCGATTGTTTCGACAATTAACAACAAACAAAACACCATGAAAAACATAGCCGTAATCGGATCTGGAACAATGGGAAATGGAATTGCGCATACCTTTGCACAATTTGGTTACCTAGTTCAACTAATTGATATTTCACAAACTAATCTAGACAAAGGAATTGCAACTATTACAAAGAATTTAGACAGAATGGTTGCTAAAGAAAGAATTTCTGAAGCAGATAAAGACCAAACATTAAATAACATTACTACGTATACGTCTATTAAAGAAGGTGTACAATATGCAAGTTTAGTTGTAGAAGCTGCTACAGAAAATGTAGATTTAAAACTAAACATTTTTAGAGAATTAGATGAAGTTTGTCCAGAAGACACCATTTTGGCTACAAATACTTCTTCAATTTCTATTACTCAAATTGCTGCTGTTACTAAAAGACCAACACAAGTAATCGGAATGCATTTTATGAATCCTGTTCCAATCATGAAATTGGTAGAGATTATAAGAGGATACAATACTTCTGATGAAGTAATGAAGTTTACAGTTGATTTAACAAAGCAAATCAATAAAATCCCGGTAGAAGTAAATGACTATCCTGGTTTTGTTGCCAATAGAATCTTAATGCCAATGATTAATGAATCTATCGAGACTTTTTATAATGGCGTTGCAGGTATTAAAGAAATTGATACCGTAATGATGTTGGGAATGGCACATCCGATGGGACCATTGCAATTGGCTGACTTTATTGGGTTAGATATCTGTTTGTCAATTATGAATGTCTTATATGACGGATTTAAAAACCCTAAATACGCTCCATGTCCTTTATTAGTAAATATGGTGAGAGCAGGGAAATTAGGTGTAAAATCTGGTGAAGGTTTTTACGATTATTCTGAAAGTAGAAAAGCTGAAAAAGTAGCAAAGCAATTTGCTTAACATGAAATTTAAACTCTTAATCTCATTGATTTTTGTTTGCGTGATTTCATCATCATACGGACAAAAATCAAAAAAGGGTTTATTTTCTCCTACCAAATTTGGAATCCAATTCATTCAAGGAAATGAAAACAGTTTCCTATTTAATGATCCCGATTATTTTTACCGTTCAAACACTCTAAAAGGACAATTCTATTATCCATTTACAAAATGGAAACCAATGGCTATCTCTTTGATTCTTCAGCCACAACTACAATTTATTCAACACCAATTGTATAACGAGCATTTTGTAAAACCAACTGAGGATGATTATTTAGAAAAGCGTAAACGATATACACAACTAAAAAACCTTTCAATTTTTGCTGTAGCCCTTGGATTAGAAGCTAAAAAACAAGTTTTTAAAAGTACAAGTATCTTTTTTCAAATTGGCTTAGGCCTCGGTTATGTTGATATGACTACTGAACGATTGGCAAAAGGGTTTACTTTTACACAAAATGGAAATTTAGGATTAGATATTAAAGTTACCCCTACAGCATCTATCCAAATCTTTGGCGGAATTGGACATGTATCTAATGCCAATATTCAATTACCAAATTCTGGTTATAATATGTTTAATACAGGAGTTGGTTTTCTATACAACATTAAATAAAAAGAGGGAATTTCATTAGAAATTCCCTCTTTTTATTAACTACTAAATTTAATTAGTTGTTTCTTCTTCCATTATTATTCTTATCATCTTTAGAAGCTTTGTTCCAAATTTTAATTTCGTCATCTTTAGTAATACCAGAAAGTACTTCAACGTTTATACCATCAGAAGTTCCTAATTTCAGTTCTCTCTTTTCAAACTTCTCTCCCACTTTTACCTCTACATAAGGCTCTTCTGTTTTTTTATCAAAACGTAATAATGCTTCTCTAATAGATAGTACACTATCTTTTTTCTCTAAAACGATATCCGCATTAGCACTATAACCAGCTCTAATAAAATACTTACCATCCAAAGTTACATCTGCTTTAATTTTAAATTGAACAGCTCCTCCTTCTTCAGTTCCTTTTGGAGCGATGAAATTTAATTTTGCTGGGAATTTTTTATTCTCAATTGCGCCTAAAGAAACTTCAATGTGTGTTCCATTAATTAATTTCCCAACTTCTGACTCATCTACTTTACCTTCGAAAATCATTTTTGTCATATCAGCAATACTTGCAATTGTAGTACCTGCGTTAAAATCATTTGTTTGAGTTACCTGATATCCTTTCTTTACTGGGATTTCTAAGATCATACCAGAAGCTGTTGCTCTAATATTTGTATTTGTAGTACTACCACTACCTGCTATTGATCCTTTTTGAATAATCTCTAAATCAGATTGAGAATTTTCTAAATTTACTTTCGCATTATTAAAGCTTAATTCTGCTGTTTCAAAATCCTGACGAGAAACAACTCCTTTATCAAAAAGGTTTTTAGTTCTGTTGTATGAATTTTTTGCATTATTAAATGTTAATTGATTATTTTTCACTCTACCAGTTGCACTATTTAAAGCTTGAACATTTGGTACAATTCTAACTGTTGCAATTAAATCTCCTGCCTTAACAATAGCCCCTTCTTCTAAATATACTTTATCTATAATACCAGAAATTTGAGGTTTAATTTCAACTTCCTCTAAAGGAATAACTTTACCAGTTGCAACTGTTTTCTTAACAATTGTTGCTTTAAATGGTGTTTCTGTTTCAAATGTAATAATACTTTTTTCGTTCTTTTTACCGAACCAAATAAGCGCTACGATAAATAAAGCTACTATAACTCCTAAAATAATTTTTGCTCTTTTACTCATGATTTGTTAATTGTTTTATTCTTCTCTTAATGCTTCTATTGGTTTAATAATTGTTGCCATGTAGGCGGGTATCATTCCTATTAGTGTTCCTAATATGACTAATGTTGCAAATGCGATTAATATAATTGGTATATTCACTGTTGGGTTTATTAAAGTGGCATCTTCCCCTTGTCCAAAAAACATATCTAACAAGTACAATACTGATCCTCCAAATACAATTCCTAACATACCAGCTATAGTTGTTAAGAAAACAGATTCTAATACCACTTGTTGTCTTATTTCTATAGGTGTGGCTCCTAATGCTCTTCTAATCCCAATTTCTTTAGTACGTTCTTTAACGGTGATCAACAAAATATTTCCAATTGCAAATACTCCTGCAATTAAGGTCGCTATTCCCACAAACCAAGTTAAAAATTGCATTCCTGTTAAAAACCCAGTGAATTTAGCGATTTGAGTTCCCAAATTAAACGAACCAAATGCTCTTTCATCTTCAGGATGTACTTTATGTAAACTTTTTAAAGTTAGTTTAATATCATTTTCCATTTGAACAATGTCTACTCCTTCATTAGCAGTAATTACCATCCAATCAATATTATTGGCGGTATTGTATACTTTTTTATATGTAGAAAATGGAATGAATGCAGTATCACCATCTAAATCTATACCGTTAGATCTTCCGTAAACCCCAATAACTTTATAATTGATACTATTTATTTTTATGTATTCTCCAACTGCTTTTTCCTTTTTATCAAACAACTGTTTGTACATATCTTCAGATATTACACAAACTTTAGCTGTAGATAATATGTCATTCTCATTTATAAAACGACCGTAAATTAAATTCTTCTTTTGAATTTGATCAAGTACAGGATAATCCCCACTCACTTTAAAGTTACCGGATTTAAACTCATGAACAACTAAATTATTTGTTTGATTTCTTGGAGCTATGAGCTTAATTTCATCTGAATATTCAACTCTTAAAGCCGCAATGTCCTTTTCTTTTAATTTAAACATACGTCCTTTTTGAAATCCTTTAAAAGGCGTATCTGTAGCTTGTGTCCAAACAAAAACACTGTTCGTTGCAAAATCTCCAAAAATCTTTTTAAAATTATTGTCAATTCCACGTGCAGCTCCTAATAGGACAACTAACAGAAAAATTCCCCAAAGAACCCCTATAATAGTAATCATGGTTCTTATTTTGTTTTTACGGATACTTCCGTAAATTTCTTGCCATGTATCTGAATCAAATAAAAATTTCATCTTTAATCTGCTCTTAATGCTACAATTGGTTTAATACGTGCTGCTCTTTTTGCTGGTACAAATCCAGCTATTAATCCTGATAAAATTAATGTAATGGTTGCCCCAATAACTATACCTGGACTTACGCTTGGGTCTGTGATAAAATAATCTTCTTCCCAACTATCTCCTATAAGACTTAATATATAAGTCCCTAAGCTTAGTCCCAAATAACCAGCAATTGTTGTGATTAAAACGGACTCCTGCACCACCATTCCAATAATTGAAGCTGGTTGCGCTCCCAACGCTTTTCGGATTCCAAATTCTTTGGTACGCTCTTTAATTACAAAGATCATGATATTACTAATCCCTATAATTCCTGCAATTAGTGTTCCTGAGCCAACAAATATTACGATAAAATAGAGTGCCAGCATAAATATGCCAACTCCTTTATTTAATTCAGCCATATTCATAACTCTTATGGCTGCTTGATCGTCTGGATGAATATCCAATCGTTTACGTAAATCACGTTCTATTTTATTCCCGAAGGCAATGGCTTGGTCTAAACTTAATTTAGGATCGTAACCTAAATTAATTTGACTTATATGGTCATTATTACCGTACAACATTTGTGCAGTTGTTACGGGCATATATGTTAAACGCTCTTCATTATCGCCACCATCATCAGAAAAAACACCAACAACTTGATATGTAATTCCGTTTACATTTACACGCTTACCTAATGCAGGTTTCTTCCCAAAAAGATCTTCTTTTACCAGTCTTCCAATTACAATTACCTTGGTTTTTTCTCTGATATCTCTTTCATTGATATAGCGTCCTTCATCAATAATAGTTTTTTCTAAAAAAAGATGATCTGGATGAACGGCTCTTAAACTATAATTGTCTTGCTTATTTTTATAAGAAATATTTACGCTTTTATAAATTCGAGCTGTTAAATGTTGGATCTTATTTTCGTAAGTTTCTTTTACAAACTTGTAGTCTTTATTTTTTAATTGAATATTTCTACCTGTTTGCATCCCTTTATAAGGCTTGGTTGTTTTACCAACTCTTACAAAAATTGAGTTTTGGGCATCATCAACAAATGCACCTTTAAATGAATTGCTTAATCCATTAACTACACCAAATAATAAGGTAAATAATAAAATAGCAAAAGCTACAGTAAAACCAGACATTACAGAACGTAACTTGTTTTTATTGATACTTTGAAAAATTTCTCTCCAACGATCTAAATCGAACATAATTAAACTGCTTGAGGTTGTTTCCTTGTTAATTCATCACTAATAATAACACCATCTTTTAATCGAACTATACGATCTGTCTGTGCAGCAATTTCTTCTTCGTGAGTAATTACAAAAACAGTCATACCTTCATCATTAATATCTTTTAACAATTCCATAACAGAATCAGAAGTTGTAGAGTCTAAGGCACCTGTTGGTTCATCAGCTAATACAACTTTAGGCTTTGTCACCAAGGCTCTTGCAATTGCAACACGCTGTTTTTGACCTCCAGATAGTTCGCTTGGTAAATGATTTGCCCATGGTTTTAAACCTACATTGTCTAGGTATTCCATAGCTACTTTTAATCGTTCCTTTCTAGCCATTCCTTTATAATACAAAGGCAATGCTACATTTTCTAAGGCTGTTTTGTATGATATCAGATTGAACGACTGAAAAACAAATCCTAAAAATTTATTTCTTAAGATTGCTGCTTTCTTCTCATTTAAGTTTTTAATTAACTGACCATTCAAATAATAATCGCCTTCGTCATGTTCATCTAATAATCCTACAATATTTAATAGTGTAGACTTCCCTGAACCAGAAGATCCCATAATAGATACAAACTCTCCTTCTTTAATATGAAGGTCAATTCCCTTTAAAACATGTAAAGAATCTTTACCTATAGGATAAGATTTATGTAAGTTTTTTATTTCAATCATCTTTAATTAGTTAATTTGAATCAAAAATAGTTACTATTATAATCTCTGATTATTAATGTTTTGTTAAAAGGAAAACTTCTATCAAAAATTATTTAGTAGTACTTTCGTGTATCTGACGTCTTAAATCGGAAATTGTTACAAGAAATTGATAAAAAATACTGAAATTTGTAAAATAATTTTCACCAGAGAAAAATATGTTTAAAAAGATCCCTAAAAATAAGCAATTACTCCTTTTTGATGGTGTCTGTAATTTTTGTAATTCTTCTGTTTTAAAAGTTATAAAACACGACACAAACAATGTTTTTTTGTTTGCTTCATTACAATCAGAAATCGGACAACAAGTTGTAAATCATTTTTCTATAGACACCACAAAAGTCGATTCTATTATTTTAGTAAGTTCTGATAATGAATTTCATATTAAATCTACTGCTGGATTAAAAGTTATTTCTCAATTTGGCGGATTATGGAAACTATTACTAATTTTTTGGATTGTCCCAACACCTGTAAGAGATGCTGTATACAATTATATTGCAAAAAACCGCTACAAATGGTTTGGAAAGAAGGAATCTTGTATGATTCCCAGCCCAGAAATTAAAGCTAAATTTATAGACAACTAAGCCACATAGGCATTAAAAAAACTATTTAAATGAATACTATTAAATGTGTAATTTTTGATATGGATGGTGTAATTATCGATTCTGAATTATTGCATAAAAAAGCCTATTACGAGACCTTTATTTCTTTAGGATTGGATGTTTCTGAAGATTTATATAAAACCATAACTGGCTCTTCTACCATTAATGCTTTTCAGAAGTTAATTGCTCATTTTAATTTGGATGAAGATCCAAATGAATTGGTGTTGCAAAAACGAAAACGGTATGTAAATTTCTTTGAAAACGACCCAACTCTGCATTTAGTAAAAGGTGTCGAAGACATAATTAAATATTTCTATAACAAGGAAATCACATTGATATTGGCTTCTTCTTCTGCCATGGTAAATATAGATCGTGTTTTTAATCGATTTAACTTAAACCAATACTTTACTGCAAAAATTAGCGGAGCAGATTTAATTGAATCTAAACCGCACCCTGAGATTTTTGAAAAAGCTGCTATATTAGGAAATACTCCAAGAGAAAACTGTATTGTAATTGAAGATTCTGATAATGGTGTAAAAGCTGCAAATGACGCTGGTATTTTTGTTTTTGGGTATCAAAACCCAATGGCTGCTGATCAAACCTTAGAAAATGCTGATACTGTTATTACTGATTTTAGGGAGTTGAAAAAGTATATTTAAAGAAAATATTTTACCTAAAATAAAATCAATCTTATTTTTCAATTGGTAAATGAGATAAGCTTCCCCATTCTGTCCATGAACCGTCATAAACGGATAGTTTATGATATCCAGAAACTGTAGCTCCTAATGCCAATACACAAGCAGTAATTCCTGATCCGCAAGAAAAAATGAGTTCACTGTTGTTTGAGTTCACCTCTTTGAAAAGGTGTTGTAATTCTTCTTTCTCTTTTAATTTACCATCAGAAACTAATGCCGAGTAAGGTAAATTTTTAGAATTCGGGATATGACCACTTCTTATTTCTGCTCTGGGTTCTGGCTCTGTAGAATGAAATCTACCAGCTGAGCGAGCATCTAAAATTTGCTTCAATGGATTGTTTAACAAATTTAAAACAGTTGTAGAATCTATCAATAATTCTGAATTGTAATTTACTGTGAAATCGCCTTTTTCAAAATGATGTTCTTGTTTTTCTTCAACAAGATGATTTGCATTTTTCCAGGCTGGCAATCCTCCATTTAAGACAGCAATATTATCAAAGCCCATTGTTTTAAAAAGCCACCAAACTCTTGGTGCAGAATAGATTCCATATTCATCATACACCACAATACAAGAATCTTTATAAACCCCTAGTTCTCTCGCTTTTGCTTCAAAGTCTACAACAGATAGCATTGTATTTGGAAATTCAGCTCCTTGAACTGAAAACACTTTTTTGATGTCAAAAAAACGTGCTGTTGGAATTTGATATTCTTCCCTTTTCTCCTCGTTGCTCTTTACCGTTACTTTGGGTAACGTACCGTTTAAAACTATTAAATTGGTTGCTTCAATATGTTGATGCAACCAATTTACAGAAACCAAAGGTTTATTTATTTTTAATGAATTACTCATTCCTTATTTTTTCTACAACATAAATAATATTAACAGATCTTGTATAGAGTTTGAGTCGATCATTCTAATTTTATTTTTTAGGATTATAGTCATCATCCCAATTGTGAATATGTGGATCTCCTAATTTATCTACAGATTTTGCAACCAACATAGACACGGCGGCATCACCAGTTACATTAACTACAGTTCTACACATATCTAATGGTCTATCTACAGCAAAAATTAATGCCAAACCTGCTTCCGGAATTCCAGCATAACCTAAAACTCCAACTAACATAACCATTCCTGCACCAGGAACAGCAGCACTTCCAATAGAAGCTAATGTAGCTGTTGCAATAATTCCTAATTGCGTGCCAAAAGTTAAATCCATACCAAATGCTTGCGCAATAAATACTGCTGCTACTGCTTGATATAAACTAGTTCCGTCCATATTAATAGTTGCTCCAATTGGCAACACAAAACTTGCTACTTCTTCTTCTACTCCAATGTGTTCTGTTACTCTTTCCATTGTTACAGGTAAAGTTGCAGCACTAGAACTAGTAGAGAAAGCCAATAATTGAGCTGGTGCAATTGCATTCATAAAGAATTTTGGAGATTTCTTTGTAAAAACTAGTACCAAGACATTATAAATAATAATCATTAACGTCAACCCACCAACAACTGTTAATGCATACCAACCTAAGGCTTTGAATAAGTCTAAACTTGGAGATTCAACTACCAACGCTGCTAATAAAGCAAATACACCATAAGGAGCAGCCAACATAATTAAGTCGACCATTTTGAGTATGACTTCATTGAAGCCATCAAAGAATTTTTTTACAGTTGCCCCTTTTTCTTCAGGAATTAAAATCAATCCTATTCCAAAAAACACAGCAAAGAAAATTACTTGCAGCATATTTCTATTGCTAGTTGATGCAGCAAAAATATTTTCAGGCACTAAATCAACCAGCGCTTGTAATGGCCCATTTTGTTGTTGTTTAGCTGCTTCATCTTTATATTTTGTAGTGTTGCCTCCATAACTTTCTACCATTTCTTTTCTTGTTTCTTCTGTAATTGACTTACCAGGATTCACAATATTTACAAGAAGCAATCCAATTGACACTGCTACAACAGTAGTAAGAATATATATTCCAATAGTTCTACCCCCCATTTTTGAGAGCTTAGAAATATCTTTAAGGTCAGAAACTCCTTTAATTAATGCTGCTAAGATTAATGGGATTGCAATTAATTTAAGAGAATTGATAAAAATGGTCCCAAAAGGTTTGATCCAATCTTTAATAAATCCTTTACCAAAATCGAAGTTTGTCATTATTAGAGCGAAAACAACTCCTAATAACATTCCCAATAATATCTTCCAGTGTAATGCTAGTTTTTTCATTATGTTGAATTATAATTATATTTTTTGAAAGGTAAAAAAAAATCAAAAACCACAAACCTCTTTTTTAAGTTATTTTAGAATTCTAGATACTTTAATTTTCTTATACTATAATCATGTTGTATTTTTGCGTCTTATTTATAAAAATGGAAAAATTAAAAAAACGTTGGGGACTAACTTCTAATTGGCAAGTTGTTATTATTCTACTTGTATTTTCGGTTACTGGCTATAGTTCTTTATTAATAGCGAAACCTATTTTAAATATAGTTGGACTATCTCAAGAAACTACGAATCCATGGATTTACAGACCTCTTAGAATCCTTCTTATATTTCCTTTTTATCAAATATTAATAGTAATATACGGCTGGTTATTTGGTCAATTTCAGTTTTTCTGGGCTTTTGAAAAAAAGATGTTGAAACGTATAGGATTCAAACGGTTTTTTAAAGATGAACAAAGTAACTAATGGATTTTGATGTTTTCTTACATACCATCCAGCAATTAAAAGAAACTACATTAGGAGGACTAGATTCACAGTTTAGACTTGCTCCTAAAATACGTTTAAAATATAGTGCTGAAAAAATTGCAGCTAGCAATCCTAAAAAAGCGGCTGTATTGGCATTGTTTTATCCAAATGAAATAAATGAAACTTGTTTTTTATTAACTCAAAGGGCGAGTTATAATGGAACACATTCTGCTCAAATAAGTTTTCCTGGCGGAAAGATTGAAGCTTCAGATAAAAACCTAGAAGCTACAGCTTTACGAGAAACATTTGAAGAAGTTGGTATAGAAAAAGAGACAGTTACTGTTGTTAGAGAAATGACAGACGTGTATATACCTCCAAGTAATTTCTTAGCAACCCCCTTTCTAGCATATACTTCAAATAAACCTATTTTGAACATTAATCATGAAGTAGACCATACTTTTGATGTTAAATTGGTCGATTTATTAAATGACGCAAATATTTCTTCAATTAACATTTCTACCTCTTATGCAAGTAATATTGATGTACCCTGCTTTAAACTAAATAATTACATCGTTTGGGGAGCAACAGCAATGATTTTAAATGAAATTAAAGAATTATTAAAATAGTCTATTACTTTATTCTTTTGTATTTTAGCAAGCAACTAACTACTAACTATTAAACCCAATATTAATGCCTTTATTCAAGAGAAATCCTTTTGGACATATTTTGTATGTAAAAAAATGGATGATCCGAATTTTCGGAGTGATTTCGCATGGTAGATATAGACGTTTTAATGATCTACAAATTGAAGGCTCAGAAATCATCAGAAATCTACCTGATAGAAATGTCTTGTTTATTTCGAATCACCAGACCTATTTTGCAGATGTTGCTGCTATGTTTCATGTATTTAATGCTTCATTAAAAGGTAGAGTTGATAATATTAAGAATATTGGATATATATGGGATCCTAAACTAAATATCTACTTTGTTGCAGCGGGAGAAACAATGAGAGCTGGATTATTACCTAAAATATTTGCCTACGCTGGTTCTGTTTCTATTGATAGAACTTGGCGAAACGAAGGGAAAAATGTAAACAGACAAGTAAAAATGTCTGACGTTTCTAATATTGGTAAAGCATTAAATGATGGTTGGGTAATTACGTTTCCACAAGGAACAACCACTCCTTTTAAACCTATTAGAAGAGGTACTGCACATATTATAAAAAAACACAAACCCATTGTAATCCCTATTGTTATTGATGGGTTTAGACGTTCGTTTGATAAAAAAGGGTTGATTATAAAAAAACGAAATGTACTGCAATCAATGGTAATTAAAAAACCATTAGATATTGACTATGAAAATGAAGATATCGCAGATATTGTTAAAAAAATTGAGTTTTCTATAGAACAGCATAAATCATTTTTAAAAGTGCTAACACCTGCAGAGTACGCAAAACAAGAAGAAGAATTAAACAAAAAGAGAGAATTCTGGAGTTGATAAAATAAAAAAAAGGAGCAACAATGTTGCTCCTTTTTTATGGGCTCAATTTAATATTAACTCAACCAAGCATTCATCATCCAAATTGTTTTTTCTTGCTCAGATATAAAATCACTCATCATGGAATTTGTTCCTTCATCTTCTGCTTCGTCAGAAAAATTTAACAATTCTCTTTCAATTTTAATCAATGAAGACAAAGAAGAAACGATAACACCCACTGCCTCTACATCATTGGTTATGTTTTTTGCCACTGCTACTGAAGATGTTTTTATATACTCATCAAAAGTATGAATTGGCTGCCCTTGTAAGGTTAATACTCGCTCTGCAATTAAATCTACTTTCTCTTGTGCATCTGTATATAATTCTTCAAATTTCACATGCAATTCAAAGAAGTTTTTTCCTTTAATATTCCAATGCAAACCTCTTAAGTTCTGGTAGTACACTTGAAAACTCGCTAATAAAATGTTTAAATCATTTGCTAAACTTTCTGATTGCTTTTTGTCTAATCCTAATATTGTTTTGTTCATTTTATGTTATTTTTTTTGTCTACAACAAATTTAATTCAAGATTTATTCAAAAAACTATAAGTATAATTGATAGTTTTAATATCTTTATCAAATAAACTTATACACAATGACGATCACGCAATTAAAATATGTTTTATCAGTTGCAGAATATCAAAATTTCACAGTAGCAGCTGAACATAGTTTTGTGACTCAACCAACATTGAGCATGCAAATACAAAAACTAGAAGACGAATTAAATGCCAAAATATTTAACCGCTCAACAAAACCTATCGAATTAACTGACATTGGTAAAAAAA
Organism: uncultured Flavobacteriaceae bacterium; assembly: GCA_913062575.1. Lineage (GTDB taxonomy): Bacteria > Bacteroidota > Bacteroidia > Flavobacteriales > Flavobacteriaceae > Polaribacter. The sequence continues at coordinate 13,222 of CAJXVT010000050.1, forward strand.
TTGTTGAACAAGCTAAAATAATTGTTGACGAAAGCAATAGAATAACTGATATTGTTCATCAACAAAAAGGATATATCGGCGGGGAATTTAAATTGGGAATTATCCCCACAATTATGCCAACCTTATTACCAATGTTTTTATTGAATTTCACAAAAAAATACCCGAAAGTAAAGTTGATTATTGAAGAACTAACTACTGAAGAGATTATTCGAAAACTTACAGATGGACATATTGATGCTGCCATTGCTGCTACTCCATTAGAAAACGAAGCTATTAAAGAACGCCCTTTATATTACGAACCATTTGTTGGATTAATTCCACAAGGACATCGTCTTTTTGATCATAAAAAAATAAGTATCGATGAATTAGAGGTTGATGATATTTTATTACTAGAAGATGGACATTGCTTTAAAGACAGTGTACTCAACTTATGCAGAAGCTACCGAAGTAACTCAACTAGAAATTTTCAATTACAAAGCGGAAGTTTTGACACACTTATTAAACTATCTAAAGAAGGGCTAGGAATGACATTGATTCCTTATTTACAAACATTAGATCTAAATGAAAAAGACAAACAATATTTAAGAGAGTTTGAAACTCCTCCGCCAGCAAGAGAAGTGAGTTTATTATATCATAAATCGCAATTAAAAATGCAATTAATAGAAGCATTAAAAAATACCATTGACGGTGTGGTAAGAGGAGCTATTTCGTTTAGTGATGTAAAGATTATAAGTCCGTTGCAAAGAAATTAATAACAATAAAAAAGGAAGCCAATGGCTTCCTTTTTTATTGTTATTAAGAGTACATTTTATCTCTTAGTTCTTTAATTTTTGGATCAGATAAATAATCATCAAAAGTTGAATACCTATCAATTACCCCTTTTGGCGTAATCTCTATAACTCTATTTGCAACTGTTTGTGCAAACTCATGATCATGAGTAGAAAACAATATCGTTCCTTTAAAATTAATTAGAGAATTATTTAACGCCTGAATAGATTCAAGGTCCAAGTGATTTGTTGGCTCATCTAATTGTAAAATATTAGCTCTGGTCATCATCATTCTAGACAACATACAACGCACTTTTTCTCCTCCAGAAAGCACATTACATTTTTTCAATGCTTCTTCCCCACTAAAAATCATTTTCCCTAAAAAACCTCTTAAGAAAACTTCTTCTCTTTCTTCTTCTGTCTGAGCATATTGACGTAACCAATCTACTAAATCTAGTTCTGCGTTCTTAAAATACCCAGCATTTTCTAGTGGCAAATAAGATTGTGTTGTTGTAACTCCCCAATTATATTTCCCTGAATCTGCAGTAGAATTTCCATTAATGATTTGATAAAAAGCAGTTACTGCTCTAGAGTTTTTAGAGATTACCACTACTTTATCTCCTTTGTTTAAATTGATATGAACATCATTAAATAAATATTCTCCTTCAAACTTTTTAGATAAACCTTCAACATTTAAAATTTGATCTCCTGCTTCTCTTTCACTTTTAAAAATAATTGCAGGGTAACGTCTACTTGATGGCTTAATCCCTTCAACATTTAACTTATCAATCATTTTTTTACGACTCGTTGCCTGTTTAGACTTAGCCATATTTGCAGAAAAACGACGAATGAACTCTTCTAATTCTTTCTTTTTATCTTCTGCTTTTTTATTTGCTTGTGCTCTTTGCTTTGCGGCTAACTGACTAGATTCATACCAAAAAGTATAATTACCTGAATAATGGTTAATTTTCCCAAAATCAATATCAGAAATATGCGTACAAACAGCATCTAAAAAGTGTCTATCATGCGATACAACTATTACTGTACTTTCAAAATTTGCTAAAAAGTTTTCTAACCAATTAATTGTTTCAAAATCCAAATCATTAGTAGGTTCATCCATAATTAATACATCAGGACTACCAAATAATGCTTGCGCCAATAACACACGTACTTTTTGCTTACCATCTAGATCTTTCATTAGAGAGTAATGCAAATCTTCTTTAATACCAAGGTTAGATAACATTGCAGCAGCATTTGAATCGGCATTCCAACCATTCATTTCTTCAAATTTCACTTGAAGTTCTCCTATCTTATCTGCATTTTCATCAGTATAATCTGCATATAAAGCATCCATTTCATTTTTTATGGCAGACAATTCTTTGTTTCCCATAATTACTGTTTCCAAAACAGGAATTTCATCAAAAGCAAAGTGATCTTGGGATAAAACTGACAATCTTTTTCCAGGCTCTAAATGAACATGACCAGATGTTGGTTCTTGCAAGCCAGATATAATTTTTAAAAATGTAGACTTACCCGCACCATTTGCACCAATAACACCGTAACAATTACCGTGTACAAACTTGGTGTTCACGTCATCAAACAAAACCCTTTTACCAAATTGAACGGATAAACTAGAAACTGAAAGCATTCTTTTATAATTTTATAATTTTTGCAAAAATATAAAATTTAATGCTAGATTTGCCCTTTTAGCGTGATAAAATCAAAAATTAAGCACTCCTAGAATCTATTGATTTTCAACGCTCTAAATTATCATTAAAAAATTACTATTTTTATGTGATTTTAATCGAATTTTATCAATACTTTAACAGCTAATTAACAAGTGCATGTACAATGAATCTGTATTTTTGTACTTAATTACGTAAACCTTTTAATGATTAAATTTTTAAAATACTTTTCAATACTTTCTTTAGCTATACTACTTGGTAGTTGTGATGGTGCTGAAGAAAATACTACAACATATTTTGGAGGCAAAATAATTAATCCAAAATCAGATTTTGTTTTATTATTCCATCAAGAAAAGTTAATTGATAGCTTAATTTTAGATAAAGACGATAAGTTTATTGGAAAATATAAAGATTTTAAAGAAGGTTTTTACCATTTTAAACATGGTGGAGAATTTCAGCATATATACATACAGTCATTAGATAGTATTTTAATACGCTTAAATACTTGGTTTTTTGATGAGACATTAGTTTTTAGTGGTCAAGGGGCTGATAAAAACAATATTTTAATTGATTGGTTTTTAGAAACTGAAAAAGAAAAAGAAAATATTAAAATTACTAAATATTACAAATTACCACCTGCTCTATTTAAAGCTAAAATGGACTCACTTTTAGAATTAAGAAATCAAAAAATTAGTACGTTTAAATCTAAAAATAAAAATTTACCTCAAGGCTATTTAAACGTTCTTAATATCATTGTAAACTACCCTATTTACACAAGACACGAAGTATACCCTAGAAAAAACAGATACTACAACAAAACAAAAGAATACCCAAAAACAAATGATAATTTTTATGATTTTAGAGATAAAATCGATTTAAATATAGACTCCTTAAAATACCTACAACAATACACTCGCTATATTGCATATAGATTATACAACACTGTTAATGCAAAAGGGCTATCTAGCAGTTCTGAAGATTTTACACAAGAACTACTAAAGACTATAGATGAAGAAATTACTAACGAAAAACTTAAAAACATCTTTCTTTACCAAATGCTTGTTAAAGGTTTTTTAAACAAGTCTAGTTGTGGTTTAGATAAAAAAAGTTTCCATAAATATTTCAAACTAAGCTCTAATATTGAAAACAAAAAACAAGTTCAGAGAATTATAAACGACATTAAAAATCTACATGGTGGTACAACTTTAATAGATTTTAAAATTACAGATTACCTTAAAACCAAACGAAGCATCAGAAAAATAACAAAAAACAAAAATAATGTGATTTGTTTTTGGAATCCTAAATCTATGGAGTCTTCAGATTTAAAAATGAGGTTTAATTATTTAATAAAAAGATTTCCTAAAGTAAATTTTATTTTAGTTAAAATTTCAGATATTCACACAGATCATGTTCAAGGTATTGATATAAAAAATCAATATTACCTAGAGCCTTCTAGCGAGGCTAATCTATTCTTAACCAGCAAATTACCTAGATCTCTTTTAATCAATAAAAAAGGGGTTATTGTAAATGGTTACGCTTATATAGAATCACATCTTTTTAATAAACAAGTAGAAAAACTGCAAAAACAATAATTTGTAGTTCAATCCAATTATTTTAACGTACATTTGCACGTTTTTAATTTTAATACAATTAAAGACTTAGTTTGCTAATACCCAGTTATTAAGTATTAAAAACTATTGCGAAATATATAAACCGAGTTTACAGATACTGGCGTCTGTGAAT